>NZ_JAEQDD010000005.1:0-135548 GCF_020737885.1 Microcoleus sp. PH2017_34_RAT_O_A
TCAGTTTCATGATAGATTTTAGAGACATAAGATACGCTGCACACTGAAATTATCTTTGGGTCATTATAGGATCAATCATTCTGTGGTGCTCCCTTAGGTGCATTGTGAGCTACTCTGTCTTTTGGATCGGTTAAGAAAACAATAGGAGTTAATCTTGGAACGGACTTTTTTAGCGATTAAGCCCGACGGCGTACAGCGCGGACTCGTCGGCGAAATTATCGGTCGTTTTGAAGCCAAAGGCTTTACGCTAGTTGGGATGAAGCTAATCACGGCGAGTCGCGAACTAGCCGAACAGCATTACGCCGTACACAAAGAAAGACCGTTTTTTGCGGGACTGGTAGACTTCATCACTTCCGGGCCGATGGTGGCGATGGTGTGGGAAGGGGGCGGCGTTGTGGCGTCGGCGAGAAAAATGATTGGCGCGACAAATCCTCTGAATTCTGAACCGGGAACAATTCGCGGCGATTTGGCTGTGAATGTTGGCCGCAATATTATTCACGGTTCTGATGCTGTCGAGACTGCAAATCAGGAAATTAGTCTCTGGTTTAAACCTGAAGAATTAAGTGCTTGGACTCCTTGTTTGAGTCCTTGGACTGTGGAGTAGTTTTGATGTTCTCCCGATTGTTAATCGGGAGATATTCTTATTTTTCATAATAATCAAGTCGCATTTATATATTTTTTTTGACCACCCAAATCCCAGAAACCGGGTTGATTCCCTTATCTCTCGTAATCCACCGAAAATTGTCGAAGAAACCCGGTTTCTCGCCACGCAGCGAGAGAATTAAACGCACCCAAATCCCAGAAACCGGGTTGATTCCCTTATCTCTCGTAATCCACCAAAAATTGTCGGAGAAACCCGGTTTATCGCCACGCAGCGAGAGAATTAAACGCACCCAAATCCCAGAAAACTGTGTAAAAATGGTAGAAAAGGGTGCGTGAAAATTCATAGTCCCTGGTATGTATCAGGATTTTTCGCGGTCACACACACTACAACTATAACTCTTTAAAAAATTGAGGACTAAAGTTTTTACTACAAACCTCAAGACAATTCATCAAACAAAAAACCGGGTTTTTTACCAAAACCCGGCTACCATGAACACCAGCAATTTT
Organism: Microcoleus sp. PH2017_34_RAT_O_A; assembly: GCF_020737885.1. Taxonomy (NCBI): domain Bacteria; kingdom Bacillati; phylum Cyanobacteriota; class Cyanophyceae; order Oscillatoriales; family Microcoleaceae; genus Microcoleus; species Microcoleus sp. PH2017_34_RAT_O_A. Next base: position 1,111 of record NZ_JAEQDD010000005.1, read on the forward strand.
AACACTGCTCAAACCTCAATTCTTTAATAACTTCATGCCCATTTTCACCTTGTCCAAAATCGTCTTTTGCGACACACAAGTAATCAGACAAAGCTTGCCACAATTCAAAGTATCCCGGCGGACTTCCTGAGCTTTTTCGCCGTACCAAATCTCGCGGGCACTGGTCTCTTTCACATTGCCAATCACCGGATATTCATCGCACAATTTTACATCGCCGCGCGTATCAATCCAGTAATTGCGGAGTCCAACACGACAAGGCCGAGTCGAATCAGGAGCTTTTTGTTCCTGGAAGTGAGGAACCATCAAACGCAATACTTCATCGCTGTTCATAATTGGTGCGCCGTTTTTCTTCATATCTATTAAGCGCTCAATTACCTGTGAAAATTCTTCCCTGTCTTCTTCTTCTACCCACAATTCCGAATAGGTTTCTGGTGTCCAGCGGTTGACTGGTTGGAAGTTCACCGTCGTGGCTCCAATTCCTTTCGCCCAGGTTACAATTTCCTCTAGGTGGCGGAAGTTGAGCCGATTGATAGTTGGTTTGACGTTGATTGGAAACAGGACGTTTTGTTTTTCTTGTTCTTCGCGCAGATAAACGATTCCTTTGGAAAGTCTGTCAAACAATCCGGGTTGACCGCGCAAATAATCGTGCAATTCTGCGTTCGGCCCGTCAACGGACATATTCACATTAAAAGGACGCGCCGCTACAGTTTTCGCTGCATTTTCCCGAGTCATACAATAGCCGTTTGTGGTGACACCGGCGTGGATGCCGTTTTTGTTGGCAAATGTCAGCAAGTCTAGAAAACCTTTCTTAATATAAGGTTCGCCACCGCTAAAGTTGATGGAAAATTCGCCGATAAATTCTTTGACACTCAACAGGGCATTTTGCCAATCTTCGATCGTCATTTCGTCTTTATATTCTTTGAGGCGCCAATACTCGCATTGACGGCATTTCACGTTGCAGTGCTCGTTGACAATTCCGTAAAAAGTAACTGGGGTTGTCATGTCTAGCCCTGTATTGATCCGCAGCGATTCGGCTACTGCACTCTTGGTGTGTTTGACGCCCAGTCTGGATAAAGTTAAAGCATCCATGTTTTTGTTCCCTTACGTGTTGTTACTTAAGTCAATGTTATGAAATCGAGCTTGGTAAGTAGGGTTACGTATTTCTCCTTATTCCTCGTTACCTATTCCTCGTGAGTACGTATGCACCATCCTAATCGTCTCTTTGGGATATAGGTAGATGATTTTTAAAATTTTATAATATGAAGTATTGTAACATATTAGTATTTCAAATGTATCAAGCGATTATTTGTGTTTAAAGATGAATCCTGCTTAATAAGTGGCAGAAAGTATCAGCCTGAAATTGACTTAAATCAATAAATTGTAAATCTTACTGAAAATTTGTTAAAAAACTTAATAATTTGGCTCAGTAAAATTACTTAAGTATGCAGTACCAATAACTTAAAGTTATAATGAAATAAGGTGTCCGTACAGCATTTAGCTTCACACAACCTTTAAAATATGAAGGAATTTAAGTATTTCAACGGAAAAAAATGGCGATAAACATGGGACGATATTTGCACGTACTGAAATTGTTCTGGGGTGCAGCGATCGCAGCGGAGCTCGAATACCGGATCAACTTTGTCCTCGCAACCCTCAGCAGCCTCGGAAACCTTGCTGGTAGTTGGTTTGGCCTGTCGCTGTTTTACCGTACTGGCTACAGCTTTTCTGGCTATTCGTGGGAAGAAGCTTTAGTTGTACTCGGCATTTTTACGGTTTTGCAGGGGTTTTCGTCAACTTTTCTGGCGCCCAACCTCAGCCGTATTGTCGATCGAGTCCAGCAAGGTACTCTCGATTTTGTCCTCCTCAAACCCATCAGTTCCCAATTCTGGCTATCTGCAAACACAGTTTCCCCTTGGGGAATCCCGGATTTAATCTTCGGCACCGTATTGTTGCTGTATGCTGCTAATAAATTGGGAGTAGGAATAGGCAACTATTTTTTAACAGCAATACCGTTGTTATTTGGCACTATTACTCTTTACAGTATTTGGTTTATGCTGGGTGCAACCAGCATTTGGTTTGTCAAGATTTATAACGTTACCGAAGTCCTGAGAGGATTGTTAGAAGCGGGTAGATTTCCGATGGCAGCTTATCCCGCAGCTTATCGATTTTTCTTCACTTTTGTAGTGCCCGTTGCCTTCTTGACTACTGTGCCGGCAGAAGCCATGCTGGGCAGAGGTGACATGGTTTGGATCGCAGGGGCGGGAATTTTGGCGATCGGGCTTTTATTTTTCTCCCGGTACTTCTGGCAATTTGCACTCCGCTTTTACACCAGCGCTTCGAGTTAATTCATTCAGTTGACAGTTGACAGTTGACAGCGCTTAAGCTGGAAGGAAGAGGATTGGAGTAATGAATCGTCTTTTTTTGATTTCTCCCGATCGGGGTTCCCGTTTTAAACCAATTATTTGTGGTGAAAAACGAGAGAGGGATCATCTCAGTTTTGCATTTACAGTGCTGTCCCCGCTCGCGTGTTGTACAATACGCGAGCGGGGACAGCACTACAATAAAAAAATGCTTTTTACAAAACTGAGATGATCCCAACGAGAGAAGGTTTGACCAGTCGGGAATAGTACATGAAAATATACAGTTTGAATGCAGTACAGCGGACGGATAAATATTTTTCCCCCTATCTAGTTATATTCTCAAAAAAACAGTAAAATTTCTACATATCCTTGAAATCTAAACTCTCAATCAACTACGCAAACGAGGGCCAACGAATGAAAAGAAAAAAACTGGGCAACAGTAATTTTAATATCAGTGCGATCGGTCTGGGTGGTATGCCTATGTCGTTAAGCGGCCGGCCGCCAGAAGCGCAAGCAATTGCGGTAATTCACCGCGCCCTCGATTTGGGCGTTACTCTGATTGACACCGCAGATTCTTATTGCCAAGATGAATCTGACAAACACCACAACGAGCATTTGATTGCCAAAGCTTTGCAAGAGTATACGGGAGATATTCGGGCTGTTACTGTGGCAACGAAAGGTGGTTTAATGCGCCCTCAAGGTGCCTGGACGCGCAACGGTAATCCCCACCATTTACGGCAGACAATTCGCGAAAGTTTTGACGCTTTGGGCGGTCAAAAGCCGATCGACCTTTGGCAATATCACTCGCCCGATCCAGCCTATACAATCGAAGCAGCCCTAGCACCCGCAAAAGAAGCAGTAGAAGCAGGAATGGTTCGATTTATCGGAGTTTCCAACTTTTCTGTAGAGCAGATCAAACGCGCCCGCGATACAGTAGAAATTGTCTCGGTGCAGAATCAGTACAATCCGTGGCACAGACAGCCGGAATCCGACGGTGTACTGGAATATTGCGAAGCCGAAAAACTGACATTTTTCCCCTGGAGTCCTTTGGGGGGAAGCCGTCGGGCCACTAGCTTGCAAGATATGCCTGCGATCGCCAAATTAGCTGCCGAAAAAAACGTTTCAGTTTACTGTATAGTATTAGCTTGGTTGATGGCAAAATCGCCCTGTGTCGTTCCGATTCCCGGGGCTACAAAATTATCGAGCATTGAGGACTCCGTAAAGGCGATCGAAGTTAAATTGACTGATGAAGAATTGCAACAAATTGCAGCAAGTTAGAAACTTCACTGATAAGCTGTTACGCATTTAAGTTGCATATTTGGGGTGATGCTCTGAGTATCGCCCCACAAGATTTTGATAATTTCTTGATATATAATTTGAATGCAGAGTAGCTTATAATACGACAGATTTAATTAGTAAAATTACCCCTTTGTGAGGAATTGAGTTTTATGGAAGCTAATCAAGTGAATGCCGATCGAGACGTAGCAATTGAACATCAAAACGTACCTGTCGCCCATGAAGGACTGCACAATTTTTTATACAGTTCCGACTCAGAACATAGCGCATCGACTGCTATTTCTGAATTAGAAAATGACGGTACGCAAGTAATGTCGATCGATACTTGGCGGATGATAGCAAGTAATGCGAAAGTTGCCGGTGTTTACGCTGTCACGGACTCTTCTCGCAACACTCAATATGTAGGTTATTCGCGAAACATTCTGCTTTCAATCAACGGTCACATTGCCCAAAACGGCGCGGAAAATTGTGCTTTTGTGCGGGTGCAAACTTTTAAATTCCCAAAGCGGGAAGAAATGGAAAGTTTGCGGGATGCTTGGATTGCAGAAATCGGCAGTATTCCGCCTGGAAACGGCGCCCAGAGCGAGATGTGGGCGAGTACGGTGGGTCAAGCAGCGCGATCGGCAATGTCGGCGGCTGAGCAACAAGCTTATGAGGAAAAGAAGCTAAAATTGCGTAAAGCAATGGCAGATTCTACTCTTAGCAAAGAGTTGGAAACAGCGGCTAAAAGTGATGGGGAAGGACACCAACATCTGGAAGCTGTTGTTAATAATGATGATGATTGGAGTGCCGTGATTCAATCGCAAACTCAGGAAACAAAGTCTGAAAAATAATATGCGGTGCTAGATAAAGTTTCGTTTGTTGTAAGTAAGCGATCGAATTTCTATCGTTGGGTAGCGAGAAACCGGGTTTCTTCGACAAATTTGCGTTGAGTACGATAAATCTAGAAAGAAACCCGGTTTCTGAGATTAGGGTGCGTCCAATTCTTTGTTGGGTGGCGAGAAACCGGGTTTCTGCGACTATTTTTGGTGGAGTACGAGAAACATCGGAAGAAACCCGGTTTCTGGGATTAGTACGATAGACCTTTTTTGCGTTCAGTAACTAAAGTCAAACTTACCCATTCACCCTTGTCATTGTAACTGCGAATCATCCGAAATCGCAAGTCAGGTTCTACCAACCAACCGGCCTCAAAAAATATAGGTTTTCTGGATTCAATTTTCACCGGACAAGTGCAAGAACCTCCATCGGGAAGCAACAAAACCTGCACGGGTGTTGCACCTTCGTTAAAATTAATCACAGAACCATCTATGCTGCCGCTAGAACTGATAAGGTTAGGATTACTGCCAAAAGTAATTTTTTGCATGAGCCGATCGCCATTTTGCAAATCCAATTGCAGTTTGGTAGAATAACGATCGGGTGAACGCCAGTCTGGATACATCGTCACAGCCTCGCCCTCCCATTCTCCCAGCAAATCCCCAACAGTTAAAGGCGGACGTTCGGGGACATTTTTATCGGGCTGCTTTTCGCGAATTAAGGTAAGTTGGGATAAATTGCCGTCGGTATTGTAGAGCTGAACGAAGCGCAACCGGCGATAATTGTAGATAAAACCAAACTCGGCACCCGACTCAGAATAAGGCGCTAGTTGAATAGTTCCCTGACAAAAATTTCCATTCTCAAAAAACAGGATATCTCGTCCCAAACTCTGATATTCTCGAACCAGTTCGCTGACTTCCGGTTCGCCGACACCGCTAGGATTGGGAGAGAAACGGCGCAGTTTCAACCGCACAGTTTTGTTATCGTTGAGTCCTTCGAGAGAAATAATGCTGGGAGTATCTTGAAGTATCTCTCCCCGCGTTGATAGCTGAGTGAAGGAACCGTGCCATTCTCCTAAGTTTTGCAGAAAGTTTTCCCACTGCGCTACCATATTCTTACCTTTGGATATATGTCTAAAAATAGAATTATAACTCTGCTGACGGATTTTGGATTGAGCGATGTTTATGTGGGAGTGATGAAAGGTGCGATCGCCCAAATCAACCCGCAGTTACAAGTGATTGACATTACGCACCAAATACCCTCTCAAAATATTGCGGCGGCGAGGTTTTGTTTGATGGCTGCTTTTGCTTATTTTCCAGCGGAAACTGTACACGTTGCTGTCGTCGATCCGGGTGTGGGTAGCAACAGACGCGCGGTGGCGGTGAAATGTGCTAGTTGCTTCCTTGTCGGGCCGGATAACGGGTTGTTTAGTGGGGTGTTGAGTCGCGAAAATGCGTTAGCGAAGCCCGTCCCTACGGGGGCTACGCCAACGAAGAGGATCGCCGTTGTGGAGCTCACCAATCCGCAATATTGGCGTACACCGGAACCCAGCAGCACGTTTCACGGTCGCGATATTTTCGCCACAGTGGGCGCTCATTTGGCGAATGGGGTGCCGCTGGAAGAGTTGGGAAGGGCGGTAAGCGCTGCAAGTTTAGTGCAGCTAGAGATACCAAATTGCGCCGTTACAGCCACAGGTGCGACAGGTTGCGTTCAATATGTCGATCGCTTCGGCAATCTAATTACCAATATCCCCAATAATTGCATTATAGGTAACAATTGGTCAGTGATAATTAGCAATAGTTGCGATCTAATTCGCATCCCCAGCGGTAAGACGTACAGCGACAGCAAGCCTGGTGATTTAATAGCCATAATTGGTTCTGACGGTTGGCTAGAAATTGCCGTTAACGGCGGCAGCGCTCAATCCGTTTTACAGCTAGAAGTTGGAGATAAAATAGAAATAATATTATCAGGTTCGTAGTGAGGACTTTAGTCCGCATCAAAGCAGACAGGACTAAAGTCCTTACTACGAACCTATTTATTCATCTAATTTTAGATTTTTTGGCAAAATCAACAATAGTTTTGCGGTATTCGCTGCTGTTAAAAAAAGCATCTCCATTATTATGCTTAGCATTAGGAACCAGCAAAATTTGCTTAGGTTCACCAGAAGCAGCATACAACTTTTCACTCATCGCCGCCGGAATCAAAGGATCAGCAGTTCCGTGGGCGAACAAAACCGGAATTCGCAGCAATTTAACTTTGTTCAAAGAATCAAACTTTTGCGTTAGCAGCAGCCGCACCGGAAACAACCGCATCAAACTTTGGCGTTCTACCATATCCAGCATGGAAGTGAAAGAACTTTGAACAATTAAGCCCGCAACTTTAGGATGTGTAACTGCTAATTCTACAGCAACAGCACCTCCGAGTGAATGGCCGTACAAAAAGATTTCGCTAGGCGACAATTGCCGCTGTTTGACTAAATAATTATAAGCTGTTTCCGCATCTTCATATATCCGCGCTTCGCTGGGAAAACTGCCTTGACTGCGCCCGTAACCCCGATAATCCATCAGCAATACAGAAAAACCCAATTCCCGAAAGCGGTAAGATTGATTGATATTCGTACCGATGTTAAAGCCCTTGCCGTGCAGGTACAATAGGGTTCCTAGTGGCTGTGGATTGGCGGTTGGCAGCCACCAACCGTGAATTTTGTCTGTTTTTGCGGTTTTGGGCGATCGCCCGTTAACTGGCAACCAAACCTCTTCGTAGGGGATTTTAAAGGCATCGGGTGTTTTGGCGATCGCAGGTGTGGGACTAAAAATGAGACGAGTTTGCAGACTAAACAAGAGTATACAAGAGACGATGTAGGCGATCGTCCAAAATTTCACCAAAGACGATAGCCACTTATAAAAATGTATGTATTTATTTGGTAATTTATTCATTACGGCAAACTCAATAATCGGCGATTTAACAACATTAACAACAATAATTATTGATATCAAACAGTAGCAGAGTCTGAGGTAATATAAATCCCGATGGTTCCTCTGTCAAAAGCTTGTTATATATTTCATCGGCTTTGTCAAAGGATTCTTGAGGTAAAAATCTCAAGGTTGAGGCAGCAATATATTGTTTTTCTAGTTCAAAACTAATCCACTTTCTTGATAATTCTTCTGCTGCGTGACCAGTCGTATTAGAACCAGAAAAAATATCTACTACTAAATCTCCCGGTTCAGTAAGAAAGTTGACAAAAAATGACGGTAACTTTTTGGGGAAACGTGCCGGATGCACCTTAACATTAATCTCTTTGCACAAGCGCAGGTATTGAGAATTGCTATCGGCATTAGAATATTCTAGCAAATTAGATGGCAGAGCGCCTCCATTATCTTTGGCAAATTTATCACTAATCTGATGACCGGAAGGACGTTCCTTGGGAGTATAAAATTCATCAGCATTTTTCAAGAGTTTTTTCATTCTCTCAGAATACTCTACTTTAACTTTAGTAATATTTGCTTGAGGCTGATTAGTTTTGGAAAGCCACCAAACAGGATTTACAGAATCTTTTGCCCGAATTTTTCGTTTATTCACCCACTCTATAGGAGATGGAAGTTTTGAAGGATTAAACCAGAAAAACTCTTGAGCAAGTTTAAATCCATACTCGTCGCATAACCTAATAAGCACGCGGTAATTATACAGCGACCTTACGGGTATCCCTTTTTGATAAGCACCGCCAAGGTCTATCACAAAACTTCCCGTATCCTTGAGAACTCTTTTAATTTCCGGTGCAAATCCCAGCAACCAGTCAACATATAAGTCTTGTTCTTCATTACCGTAACTCTTTTTCCGTTGCAGTGCAAAAGGAGGGGATGTCATCACTAAATCAACAGAATTACTAGCCAGACAATTGAGGAGATGAAGAGAATCTCCCAGATAAGCTTGACCGTACTTGGTGCTATAAACTGGGGCGGGCAAAATATTACTCATATCTAATTGAACATTATTGCAAGTTACAAAATACAGAGTGCGATCGATTTTATAGTCATTCTAGCTTAACTCGTACTGAAAGTACGATCTAATCCGTACTTTCAGTACCTTCTTTAAAATGTAAATTCTTCGTAATATTCACAAATCGGACTGTGAGTACGTTTTTTTCAAATAGTGAAGGGTATGAATTACAAGGAAGCTAGACAACTGTTTGCCGCAAAGGTAAGTCAGTTGCGCCGAGAAAAAAGGATGACACAGGAGGAGTTAGCCGAACTCACAGATAAGACTACTGACTATATCAGTTTATTGGAGCGGGGTGAAAGATCGCCATCCTTTGAAGTCATTCTGAATCTCGCTGAAGCTCTAGACGTACCAGCTAGTTATTTATTGAGCTTTAGCCAAAGCGGTGAAAGTACGGCTATCCTGAATACCCTGATAGCTGAGCCAGTTTCTCCCTCGGTAGTGGAGCCGGTTGAAGAGCCTATTACTACAGAAAACGAACGCAGCTCAGATGCTAAACGGCTAGAAGATGCGATGAAAAGCATCCAAGAATTGCAAAATCTGGCTAGTGAATATGGTATTGCGGATATTTTTCAAGATAATGGGGGAAAGACTTTACAATTATTAATCCTTTTAGGGCTGCGGATATCGCCTGGAAGAGAAGGAAACGATGCTATTGACGCTGAAGGAAAAGAATACGAACTTAAAACAATAAATATTGCCCTCAATAGAAGCGGTGGGGTCACGACTCACCATCATTTAAATGAAATTATACTTAACAAATATCGCAGAGTTGAAGCTTGGTATATTGGACTGTATGAAGGCATAACTCTCAAAGAGATTTATAAACTTACACCTGAAATGCTGGAACCTAAATTTAAAGAATGGGAAGAAAAAGTGAGGCTCAGAAACGAACCGCTAAACAATCCTAAAATTCCCTTAAAGTTAGTTAGAAAAGGGCAACTTGTCTACTCTCATAGTAAATAATAGTTGCCCTGTCAATCTTTAAAGGAGATTAGGTTGTATTTGTGTAGCGTAGCAGTGATATATGACTGACAAGTACAGACTTTTACACTCAAGCTACCACGAAATTAACCAACTTTCCAGGAACCACAATTACCTTTTTAATCTCCTTACCCTCCAGGTGGCGCTTCGCCAAATCCGACTCGCGGGCGTAATTTTCCAAAGCAGCTTTATCCGCACCCGAAGGCACTTGAATAGTGCCGCGCGTCTTACCCATAACTTGAATTACCAGCGTAATTTCATCAGTAACTAAAGCAGATGGATCTGCAACAGGCCAAGTTTGCAAATGTACTGATTCGCTGTTACCAATCAAATGCCACAATTCATCAGCAATGTGCGGCGAAAAAGGCGCTAACAGCAAAATTAAAGTGTTAATTCCCTCGGCATAAACGGGCGAATCCTTACATTTAGCATCAGCCAGCGCATTGTTCAACTTCATCATTTCGGAAACAGCAGTATTAAACTGATACTCGCCCTCCAAATCTTCTCGCACTTCCTTAATTGCCGTGTGAATCGCCCGCCGCAAATCCTTTTCAGCTTTACTTAGCAACTCTTTCTCCCCCCCTTGGGAAGGAATAGCAGAGGGTAAATTATCTTTCTCCCCCCCTTGGCAAGGGGGGGCTGGGGGGGGTGAAGCAAACTCTGTCACCACGCGCCAAACCCGATTTAAAAAGCGGAATTGTCCTTCCACATCAGCGTCATCCCACTCCAAATCCTTCTCCGGTGGCGCCTTGAATAAAATAAACATCCGCGCCGTATCAACCCCATATTTCCCCATAACTTCCAAGGGGTCAACACCGTTGTATTTAGATTTGGACATCTTCTCATAGAAGACTTCCAAAACTTCACCAGTTTGCGGATCTTTAGGATTTTCGGGGTCTACATCTGATGCGGAAACATATTTGCCAGTCACAGGATTTTTGTATGCTTTGGCTTGCACCATTCCTTGAGTTAACAAGCGTTTAAATGGTTCGTCGCAATCAATCAAACCCCGATCGCGCAAAACCTTCGTAAAGAACCGCGAATACAGCAAATGCAGGATTGCGTGCTCGATGCCGCCGACATATTGGTCAACAGGCATCCAATCATTCGTCTTCGCAGAATCGAAGACTTGCGCTTGATTTTGAGCATCAGGATAGCGCAAAAAATACCACGATGAATCCATAAAAGTATCCATCGTATCCGTTTCGCGCTGCGCCGGAGTGCCACAACTCGGACAAGGAACGTTTACCCATTCCGGCATCTTTGCCAAGGGCGAACCTTTGCCAGTAAATTGTACATTTTCCGGCAACAATACGGGTAAATCCGATTGTGGGACAGGCACTGTTCCGCATTTAGGACAGTGAATTACCGGAATCGGAGCGCCCCAATAACGCTGTCTAGAAATCAACCAATCTCTCAAGCGATATTGCACTCGCGCTTTGCCACAACCTGAATTTACGGCAGCTTGAATAATGGCGGCTTTGCCTTTAATTGAATCCATCCCGTTGAAGCTTTCGGAATTAATCATAATTCCTGGTTCGGTGTAAGCTTCCGTCAGCGGAACTTCATCATCATCCACAATTACTACTTTAATCGGTAGTTCATATTGATTGGCAAACTTGAAATCTCGCGTGTCGTGGGCGGGTACTCCCATGACTGCGCCGGTGCCGTATTCGTACAACACGTAATCCGCAATCCAAATCGGAATTTCTTCATCGTTGAAAGGGTTGATTGCTTTGCCACCTGTGGGGATACCGCGCTTTGGTTTGTCATCAGCCGTGCGATCCATTTCACTTTGCAATGCAACTTCTTTGATGAACGTATCAACAGCGGCTTTTTGGTCTGCCGTGGTCACTAGCTGAGTTAACGGATGTTCCGGCGCTAAAACAACATAACTCACGCCATAAATTGTATCGGGACGAGTGGTAAAAACGGCGACTTTTTCATCCATGCCGACAATGGGAAATTCTAAGTAAGCGCCGACAGATTTACCAATCCAGTTGGCTTGCATTAATTTGACTCTTTCGGGCCAATCTGGCAATTTATCTAAGTCGTTTAATAACTGTTCGGCGTAATCGGTAATTTTGAGGAACCACTGCCGCAATAATTTGCGCTCGACTTTGGCACCGGAACGCCAGGAACGACCTTCGTTGTCTACTTGTTCGTTGGCTAAGACGGTTTGGTCGATCGGATCCCAATTAACTGCGGCTTCTTTCTGATATGCTAATCCTGCTTCTAAAAATTGCAAAAACAGCCACTGAGTCCACCGATAATAATCGGGAGAACAGGTTGTAACTTCTTTTGTCCAGTCGAAAGAAATACCCAGGCGGCGAAACAAGCCTTTCATCTGGGAAATGTTTTGATATGTCCATTCTGCGGGGGGAATTCCGCGCTCGATGGCCGCATTTTCTGCCGGCAAACCAAAAGCGTCCCATCCCATGGGATTGAGTACGCGATAGCCTTGCATCCGCTTGAGTCTGGCAATTACATCGATGATTGTGTAGTTGCGGACGTGCCCCATGTGCAGGCTTCCCGACGGGTAGGGAAACATGGATAAGGCATAAAATTTAGGCTTTTCGGTATCTTCTGGCATTTGGTCTAAGTTTTGCTCAGCCCATGTCTGTTGCCATTTTTCTTCTATGGATTGGGGGTTGTATCTGGAGTCCACAGTAATTGCTCCGTGCAGAGTTTAATAAAGTTGGCTTCAGTATTTTTGCACATTCATGGGGCCGCGATTAGGATTCTTTTGCACCCCCAAGGATTTTGGCTCTAATATCTGTATTATATATTGTAGTATATGAATTTTGAGTTGGGGGCGATTTCTAGGTTAAAAGAATCAGACTTATGTACGGGTGGTCAGAAACCGGGTTTTTACGAGAATACTTGGTTACAGTCGATAAAACCCCAAAAAACCCGGTTTCTTGGGTCGGAAAATGGTGTTCAGAAACCGGGTTTTTACGAAAATAGTTCGTTACAGTCGATAAAACCGCAAAAAACCCGGTTTCTTTGGTCATAAATGCGTAAGTCCTAAAAGCATAAATAACTGCAATTGCCAGAAAGCAGATTTATTTGATAAATCTGCTTTCTTAGCATTTATTCCTGCTTAGATGCTATCAGGATCGATGTTCAATTCCCGCAGTTTTGCAGCTAAAAGTTGAGACCTTTGAGCTGCTTGTTGAGCCTTGAGAGCTTCTTGTTCGGCACGCTGAAATTCTTGTTCGGCACGCTGAAATTCTTGTTCTGCACGCTGAAATTCTTGTTCTGCGCGCCGTCGCTCTAATAGCCGCTGTGCATTTATTTCGGAATAGGAAAGAAATCTTTCTCCATCAGGGCGATAGATTTCCAAACCTTCTTCTGGCAACTCAAATCGCACTCCCAGTCTGGGACTTGTCCATCCCTCCATTGGTTCAATTGGTTCTAAGATTCCTTCAAGTCTTTGCCAACCTTCCAGCTCATTTGTTTGCGGATCGTAAACGTAATACTCGTCAACTCCATAACGCTGGTAAAATGAAAATTTTTTATTCATTTTAGTTTGGCTGTCGTTGTGGGAGCGAATCTCAAAGACGACTTGGGGAGCAATATTGTCTTCGCGAGATTGTATGTAGGAAAGTCGATCGCCTTTTGGTCGGCCAAATATCACCATCGTATCTGGTGCTTGAGAAATATCTGGTCTACCTTCAACCGGATACCAGAGTAAATCTGCTGCTACAAACACGTTGGGGTCATCTTCAAACAGCGATTCGCAACCTTCTTTGATTGTGACAATTAATTTGTATTGAATTGTACTTTCTGCCATTGGTTGACCGTCGCTGGATGGATAAATAATTTCTTCGGTTGTGACTTGCATTGTGGTTGTCTCCGAGAAGTATCTCAGCTTAATTATACTATTGTTGGAAGCAGGGATATCGGGTGAGGAATTAGCCAAAGCCTAAGTTCCTCAAGATAGAAGATTCAAAAGAGGGAGCAGCGGCGCTTTAAGGCTTGTTGTAAAATCGTGTTATAGAGTTTTTCCTTAACAGTATAAGCTCCGAATCTTTCCAAGTGGGGATTGTTCATTTGAGCGTCGAATAGTAGATAAGATCGATCGCGCAATCTCTCCACCAACTTCACCATCGCCACCTTAGAACCCTCGGGAATCCGGTAAAACATCGATTCCCCGATAAACGCGCCACCTATAGACAATCCCAAAATACCGCCCGCCAATTCGTCGCCGCACCAAGTCTCGAAGCTGTACGCCCAACCAGCCTCATACAATCCCCAGTAAATCTGCTTGAGTTCCTTAGAAATCCACGTCGTTTCTCGATCGGCACAACCCTCAACCACCGCCCCAAAATCGCGGTTTACAGCCACCGAAAACCGTTCTTGATTCAATGCCCGGCGGAGCGATCGCGGATAGATAAATCTCTCATCCAGGGGTATCAGCGCCCGCTGGCGGCTCGAATACCACCCCAAACTCTCCTCGCCGTCATTCGCCATCAAGAAATAGCCTTGCGCGTATCCCTGTATAATTGACGGTATATCATATTGCATAAATTTATCAGTTGTCATGTTTGCCGCTAACTTTTCAAAGTCAACATTAGCAATTACGAATAATCATGTCTGAAACCATCCAACCTATTACCTTGCCGCCCGCCCAAAACCCCGAGCAAGAAGGCCAATGGCTCCAAGAAACGCTGCTGGCATGGCTAGACTCCGAGTTTATCCCAGAAGCAGCCAACCAGCAAATAGCTAAAAGAGCAGCCCAAATCTACCTCCGCCAGCGCATGGAAGGCGAAAACGATTTGGGCAGCCTCGTAATTGCGATCGTCACCGAAATGCAGGCCTATGATTTTTCTAAAAGCTTTTACGGCGAATTTGCGATCGCCAATGCCGTCAGCGACTTATTACTCGAAAGTCTCGGTATCGATAAATGCTGCGGCCAATGAAGCAAGAAGGTTCGGCAACGGATTTTGTAACCGATGTAACGGATGTCTAAAGGAAGAAGTAGGAAGAAGCAAGAAGGACAAAGCAAGAAGGAAGTTTGAGCTGAAATCTGAAACAAAAATAAACCCCAAACATAATCTTGCAGATTATTTATAAGTTTTTTTCCTTCTTCCTTCTTCCTTTTTCCTTCTTCCTTCAGACTAATGACAACTAACAAATATTAACTGTCAACTGTCAACTGTCAACTGTCAACTGACTTCTACCAGCTAGACTTCACAACACCGGGCAAAAGACCTTCGTGAGCCATTTCTCGCATCATGTTCCGAGACAGTCCGAAATCGCGGTAGTAACCCCTGGGGCGACCTGTAGCCCAGCAGCGGTTCCGCAAGCGAGTCCGCGAACTGCCGCGGGGTAGCTGTTGCAGTTGGCGGTGAATCGCCATTTTGTCCATCTGGTTCGCTGCTTGGTCGAACTGATCTTTCAGGTCTTCGCGCTTGTCAGCGTACTTGTCTACGAGTCTTTGGCGCTTTTTCTCGCGCTCGACCATGCTCTTTTTAGCCATAATCTGTTGATATCCTTAGATAAATCACAATCTACTATTTTACTATATTTTGGTGGTTTTAGATCATTTTTATTTTAATTACTTTTTTTGTTGACAAGATTTTTGCAACAGGTAAGATGCCTTTTCCACAATTATTTAAGCTTTTTTGCAACAGGCAAGATGCCTGTTCCACAATTATTTAAGCTTTTTTTGCAACAGGCAAGATGCCTGTTACACAATTATTTAAGCTTTTTTTGCAACAGGCAAGATGCCTGTTCCACAACTATTTAAGATTTTTTGTGGGACAGGCAAGATGCCTGTTCTTGAAATTAGTGCCACAATTATTTAAGCTTTTTTGTGGGACAGGCATCTTGCCTATTCCTGAAACTGGTGGAAAATCTAACTATTAGCAGAAGGACATAAATCTGCAAGTTCGCAAATATTGCAAATCGGCTTTCTCGCATTACAAACTGCTCGGCCGTGATACACCAACCGAATTGACCAATTTTCCCAATCCGGCTGCGGCAACAATAGCATCAAATCCCGCTCGATCCGAATTGGATCGGCGTGTTCAGTCAATCCCAACCGCTGACTCAAACGCTTGACGTGAGTGTCTACCGTCACGCCCTGATGAATATCAAAAGCGTGGGCGAGGACGACATTAGCGGTTTTGCGGGCAACTCCGGGCAATTCTAGCAGCAGTTCCATTTGCTGCGGCACTTGATTGTTGAATTTATTGACGATCGCCCAACAAGCAGCTTTAATATTTTTAGACTTATTCCGGTAAAAACCAGTCGATCGCACCAGACGCTCCAATTCATCCAAATCAGCATTTGCCAAAGCCTCCGCATCCGGGAAACGCTCAAACAAAGCCGGCGTTACCAGATTTACGCGCTCATCCGTACACTGAGCCGCCAGAATCGTCGCCACCATCAACTGCACGGGAGTTTCGTAGTTGAGAGTGCAAGGGGCTTCTGGATACAGCCGTTTGAGGCGAATCAGAATTTCGAGCGATTTTTGTTTTAAACTTAACTTTTTAGTCATCAGTCATTGGTCATCAGTCATTGGTCATCAGTCATCAGTCATTAGTTATATTCTTGCCGGTGACATCGGAATTATACAGTGCTGTCCCCGCTCGCGAGTCGCGATCGCGAGCGGGGACAGCACTATAAAATCAAAACTGAGATACTCCCAATTTAATCTTAGTCATTTACAACTGATTGAGGTCAATTCCCATGTCTCGGAGCCGAGCTTCTAAAGCTTGCGAGCGCGATCGTTCTTGCTCCAGCAAAACTTCTGCCTGTTCGGCCCTTTGCCGTTCTTGTTCGGCCCTTTGCCGTTCTTGTTCAGCCCTTTGCCGTTCTTGTTCGGCCCTTAATTCTGCTTGTTCTCGAAGTTGAGCGAGTTCCACAAAACTCACAAACGGTGTTCCATCAGGGCTGAATATTTGTAGTTCAGTTTCTGATAGTTGAAACCGCACTCCCATTCTTGGACTTACCCAGCCGTTTACTTCTTCGATTGGTTCTAACCGTTCCTCTCGGCGCTGCCATATAGTTAAATCCACATTCGCCGGATCGTACAGATAATATTCTTCTACGCCGTACTGTTCGTAAAATCTCAGTTTTTGGAGCATCGGAGTCAGCCGATTTCCCGGCGACCAAATTTCAAACGCCACTTGCGGCACAATGTTCTCTTCATGCCATTGTTGGTAGGAGCCTCGATAACCTTTCGGTCTTCCGAAGACTACCATCGCATCTGGCGCTTGAGAAATCTTGTTATTTCCTTCTACTGGATACCACAGTAAGTTTCCCGCTACAAAAACATCAGCCATGCTGGCAAATAACAGTTCTAAATTTTCTTTGATCCACACGATCAATCTAAACTGTTCGGTATTATCTGACATTGGTTCGCCGTTATCATCTGGATAGATAATCTTTGCTTTTTCGGGAGATTGCAGTTGTGTGACCATTGCTATTTCTCCAATTTTACTGGTTAATTTATAGCCTTTCTCAGAAAGATGAGGTACGCATGGGCATGGGGCATAGGGCATGGGGCATAGGGCATAAGATTAGCGGGCATACCTCACTTTTTTGAGAAAGGCTGTATATTAGTCAGCAGTCATCAGCTATGTAATAACTAATGGCTGCTGACTGCTGTTCGCGAGCGGGGACAGCACTATGACTGCTGACAACGAACAACTGTCAACTGTCAACTGTCAACTGCCAATTGACAACTACCAACTGACTACTGTTGTCGGAGAGTTCGCATCAAATCAAAGCCTGCCAAATTAGCAGTATCGCGAACAATCAAGAAAATTCCCAAACCCAACAACAGCACCAAACCAGTCTGCATCACATTTTCTTGAATGCGGTTTGGCAGAGGCTTGCCCCGCAGTCCTTCTATTAACAGAAAAGCTAGTTGACCGCCATCTAAAGCAGGCAAAGGCAAGATATTAATCACAGCCAAATTTATACTAATTAATACCGCAAACTGAAACAAATTCGCAGCATCCGATCGCGCAATTCCTGCACCAATGGCTACAATTGCCACAGGCCCGGACAACTTTTCAGCAGTCTGACTGAAATTGCTAAGTAACTGCCCGAAACCTTGAAACGTCAGCACTACAATTCGCTCAAACTCAGTTGCAGCCTTGCTAAATGCCTCTACAATTCCTGCCCGTTCCCGCACGACGGTACCGTTAGAAGTTAGCTGCACGCCAATCTTACCTTTACCGTCGGGGGACAATTCGGGAGTAACTGTCACCACAAATTTTTGTTCTTCGCGCTGAATTTCTAGGGCCAGGGGTTGATTGGGATGATCTTGGATGGCTGAGACTAAAGATTTGATTGCTTCGCGGTTCGCGCCCAATTCCTTGCCATCAACGGACAGAACAATGTCGCCCGATCGAATTCCCGCTTGGAAGGCCGCCGAACTAACTTCCGCAGCGACTTCCGGGACTTTAACTCCCGGTAGGTAGTTCATAGATGCAGCGCCAACCGTGGTTAATTGCACCACCAGCAGGAAGTAAGCAAAAATTAAGTTGGCAATTACTCCTGCACTAATGACGATCGCCCGATCGATCACAGGGCGGTTCCGCAGCAAATTCGGGTCATTGGGGGGAATAGTGCTGTCTGGATCGTCATCCGGGAAACCCACGAAACCTCCCAGGGGAAAGGCGCGGAGGGCATATTCAGTTTCCGGGCCTTGGTACTTCCACAAAATGGGCCCGAAACCGATGGAGAAGCGGTTGACGTGAATGTGTTGAAGTCTCGCCGCCAGGAAGTGGCCGAGTTCGTGAACGACAATCAAGATACCTAAAACTGCGATCGCTGCCAAAACTGACATGAAGGATTCCACTAACACTTTTACTTGACTTTGATTTATTTTAATATCTTTTTAATGTAGGCGGCTTGGGATCGACAATTTTCAGTCAAACTGGAAGATGGCATTTTAAGCTAACGTCCGGGCCAGATCGCGCGGGCCCTCGCGATCTGGCTTGTGTAGATTTTGGTCAAATGTGCGATATACACTACGAAACTAAACATTAGTCCGTAGTCAGTTGTTAGTTGCTAGTTGTTGGTCTAATCACAAATAACCAATTCCCCATTACCAATTCCCCATTACCAATTCCCCATTACCAATTCCCAATAATGAAAGACACTTCTTTGAATATTATCGCTATTTCTATCTTCGCCATCACCGTTTCGATAATATTGGGCCCCCTATTCAACCTACCAGAGGCCGTACCTGCGATCGCCACCTTTTGCCTGTTGGGGCTAGCCACCCTCGACAGTTTCCAGTGGCAAGGTCAAGGCGGTACAATATTAGTAGATTTGCTGGGGGGAAGTTCTAAAGAAAAGCGCGATCGTATCCTCCACCACGAAGCCGGACACTTCCTCGTCGCCCACCTGTTGGGAATTCCCGTAACCAGCTACGCCCTCAACGCTCTTGAAGCATTCAAACAAGGTCAAACAGCCCAAGGCGGCGTCCGATTTGCAGACCAACAACTAGCATCTCAACTCGAAAACGGCACTCTTTCCGTCCAACTTTTAGACCAATACTGCACCGTCTGGATGGCCGGAATAGTCGCCGAAAAAGTTGTTTACGGCAACGCCATAGGAGGAGCAGAAGACCGTACAAAAATCAGCGCAATTTTAACACAACTACGCCGTCCCGTTTCCGAAATTCAACTCAAACAAAACTGGGGCTCGCTGCGAGCAAAAACCCTAATCGAAAGCCATCAATCCGCTTACCAAGCCCTAGTCGCAGCCATGGAAAAAAGAGCAACCGTCGCTGAATGCTGCGACATCATCCAACAAAATTTGTAGCACACAACTTGTGCACTCTGGCTTCTTGAACCCAGTTTATTTGTAGGTGTCTCACTCAAGCCCGGATTTTGCCTAGAAATCTGGTTTAATAGCATTAATTTTATCGCAATTAAAAAATCATGTCACAATCAAAACTTTTCGCAACCAAACTGCAAACAGCCAACCCCAATCAAGAAAAATTGCTGCGGCTGTTAGGTTTCCGCATCGACCCCGACACCGAAGTACCTAATCTGTATACTCTCATTGTCTGTGGAGAAGAAGAACCGCCTTTAGTAGCTGGCGGTCAACTTGTATTTTTTACCCGTCCACAACTAGCGATTAATGCTCTCAAACTGTGCGATATCGATGTCAGCGAACTGGGAACACCACCCACACAAATAGACGCTATTTGCGACATTGCAGAAACCCTGTACTTGCTCGATGCAGAAGATATTGACGAATCAGGGATTATGCTTAACTGTTTGAACGCGCTGTTAAATTTAGTAAAAGTCACATTAACACCCATGCCCACAAATTACAAACGCGTGCTTTATGCTTTTGCAGACCACCTGAATATTGATGAAGAGTTTGCCAGTTTTTTAGCTGAAGAGGACATCCAGCGTTCGGAGATGGTTAACGCTATTTTATGGTGTGTGGGAGCCATTACCGTCAAATCTAGATTGCTAACCTAGTAATTTTAGATTTAGAATTTTCAATTGAATAATTCACAACATTCAAAGATTTCAACTTATTACTTTCAACCAGGTCATTCCTAGATGCCACTGTCACATTAAATCAAGGTACGTAGTTGCGCTTGGGCGCTCTTATATTTAAGCGCTCAAACGCAACAAGTGACCCAAAAAATAGTTCCATAAAAGTTCCAGTTGCGTCCAGGACTCAAGGATTGCTATAGGTGCATAAGTCCAATTATCAATGGCAAATTCTCAATTGCCAATCACAAATCATTCAAATGTGCGATCGAATTTCTGTCGCTTGGTGCGGGCGGGTTTAGTTCGATTGTTGGTGGGAATTAAAGATTGTTGGTAAAACCTGCCTCTACTATTCAATTACCAATTACCAATTACCAATTACGAAATCTTCAGAAAAGTCCCGATCGCAAAAAAAAACTTAGTATTACAGCTTAACGCGAGTTATACTCCTATTGGAAAGACTGCGATCGCCCAAAAATCCCGAAATCATCGCCCAAAAATCCCGACATAAAAGTTTATGAGCAACATTTCCCCCCCTGAAAGGGCCGCCGACAACCCCGAAGCAAAAAAACTCAGTTTCTCCACAAAGTTAGCATACGGCGCGGGAGACCTCGGCCCCGCAATTACTGCGAATGTGCTGGTGTTTTTCCTGCTGTTTTTCTTTACCAACGTGGCGGGTTTGGCTGCGGGGACTGCTAGCAACATTTTGCTGATCGGCAAGGTTTGGGATGCTGTAAATGACCCGATTGTGGGGGTTTTGAGCGATCGCACCTCTCACCCCTGGGGCCGCCGCTATCCTTGGATGGTTTACGGCGCAATTCCTTTCGGCATCTTCTTCTTTTTGCAGTGGATTGTTCCCAGCAAAGATCCTACGATATTGTTTTGGTACTATGTGGCGATCGGCATATTGTTTAACACAGCCTACACCGCCGTCAACCTGCCTTACACCGCCCTCACCCCAGAATTAACCCAAGACTACAACGAACGCACTAGCCTTAACAGTTTCCGGTTTACTTTCTCGATCGGCGGCAGCATTTTGTCATTAATTATCGCGCAAATTATCTTTGCCTTAGTTAAAGATGACACCCAAAAATACTTAATATTAGGCGCCATCTGTACAGTAATTTCAGTATTGCCTTTGTACTGGTGCTTTTTCGGAACCCGAAAACACGTCCTCTCTCAATTGCAAGACAATCCCGTAGAAGACAATTCAACCTCTTTGCCGATAGGAGAACAGTTGCGGATTGCATTTAACAATCGCCCTTTTTTGTACGTAATTGGAATTTATCTCTGTTCTTGGCTGGGAGTGCAATTAACTGCTTCGATTTTGCCTTACTTTGTCATCAACTGGATGAATCTGCCGCCAGCAACTTTTACCCAAACTGCGATCGCAGTTCAAGGCACCGCACTCGCCATGTTATTTGTTTGGAGTAGAGTTAGCGAACGCTATGGCAAAAAAGCTGTTTATTTTATGGGCATGAGTTTGTGGATTATCGCCCAAGCCGGACTGTTTTTCCTACAACCCGGACAAGTCGTCCAGATGTACCTGTTAGCAGTTATGGCTGGTGTGGGAGTTTCTACTGCTTATCTTGTACCTTGGTCGATGATACCGGATGTGATTGAACTCGACGAACTCCAAACAGGCGAAAGACGCGAAGGCGTGTTCTATTCGTTTATGGTGTTGCTGCAAAAAATTGGTTTGGCGATCGGCTTGTGGTTGGTAGGTCAAGCATTAGAACAAGCTGGATTTCTCGCTACTGTTCAGGGACAGGCTGCGCCTGTACAGCCCGATTCTGCCCTGTTCGCGATTCGAGTTGCGATCGGGCCACTGCCCACAATTGCTTTAATCTGCGGCATGATTCTTACATATTTCTATCCGATTACCCGCGAAGTTCACGCAGAGATTTTGTTGAAACTTCGAGAAAAGAAAGCACATAATCTGTAATATTCAATAGACTTTAATTGCATTTGTGCGCTCTCTAATCAGCGTTAATGAGCGGTTGTTGTATCAAGGGAATATTTATGCAATCCAAGTCTAATGAGTATCACAAAATAACACTTGTCAAAAGCTCATACGGCTGAGATTCCAGAACAATTATCGGATTGCTTGCCAACTATTTGTATCCTCTTACCCGAAAGAATTGGTTGAAAGCCGGAACCCTTGTATGGAGAAATTAAAATCCGACTATTCATTAATCCAATCCTCTTCCTTCCTTTGTCAAGTGCTGTCCCAAGTCAACTGTCAACTGAATGAAGAACGTGTTATAAACCTCTTTCATCGGTTAATCCCAAAAAACACCCCGTTGCGGGTTTCCGGCTAATATTGATATAGCTCTCATAGTAGGATGGCGAATCATAGCGATGGTTTTAGCAAGAGTGGAAAAGCCCAGAAACCCCATGTTTCAGCGACAAAACATCACATCGCCCAGCGCCATCCGCCCGGTAGCAAAACCCAGAAGCCTTGAGTTTTTCCAAATGTCGATCGACTTTGTATTAACAAAATATTAATTTTTATGTCGTTTGCCCATTATATAGATCCGTGGGTGATATAATGTTAGCGCAGTTTAATTATATAAACTTAAAAAGCAATCCAGATCTTAAAAAAGTTGACAATTAAAAGATAAAGACAGATTTTTGTCGGAAATTGATTGGATTAGTTGTCGTTCCACAAATCGGCCCAATGGTGTTAATTATATCTACGTATAAAATGCAAAACTTTTTAGCCGATCGGTTCGTGGGTAAGTTAACAGGTAGTGCTGCTATTGGTGGCGATCTCAAAAATGGCAGAGATGACAAGGCAATACCAGGGCGATCGGCCCCCCGCGTGTGGCGTAAAATTGTAAAATTTTGGTAAAGTTATGGCGCGAGCTGCGGTGAAGGTCAGGGATACCAGAAAAACTTGGTAGAGTCACCGATAAACCAGGAATACAAGCAGAACACAGCCGCCAGAAATACAGTCGGAGACAACTCTCTCTTGAGTTAGTAAAACAACATTTGCAGCCGGCACAAGATATGAATTTAGTTATTTTTGTATATTATGTGAAAGTAGTGAGAACTATTGGCAGGAAATAGAACCAACCAACCCAGAATCTCCTGTGATATCCTGAAGTCAAGGGTGAAAGTATCAACCAGAAGGCTCGCAGAACCAAGCTGATTTTACCAAAACAATATGAAAGAGGTCAACATGGAAAAAGAACATGACGCTCATATCGTACCAATTAGCAACCAGAGCAGACAGGTGCAGCAATTTCCCGTTGACGAGGGAGAAGAGTTAAGCGGGGCACCCCAGAAAGGATTGAATCTAAAGCCCTTGTTCAGGACTTTTCAACGACAAGCCCTAGTCATCATTGCGATTGTAGCCCTAGCAGGCGGTGCAGTTTATTATAAGGTCAAGGGAGGCAAGAAAACATATCAAGGCGATTTTCGGATACTGGTGGAACCCGTGACAACGGAGGCAAGACTTACCGACGCATCTGCCCTCGCCAATCGCGGTGAGGGGGGTGGAGTGCCTAATCGAGAATTTTTTAGTTTGGACTATCCAACTCAGCTTCAAATTCTCCAGAGTCCTCAGATGCTGTCGGCTATTACCAAACAAGTCCAACAAAAATATCCAAAAATGACCGAGGAACTTCTTAAAAAAGGATTACTCGTGTTGCGCCTCGGAGAAAATGAGTTGACGCAAACTAAAATTTTGGAAGTTCGTTTCCTCGGGCAAGAGCCTGACTTAGTTCAGTTCGTTTTAGAAGAAACTAAAAAGAAATATTTAAAGTACAGCCTTGACGAACGCAAGACTCGCATTGGTCAAGGTGTTAATTTTATTGAAAACCAGCTTCCGGCACTCAACAAGCGCGTAAATGACCTGAAGTCTGAGTTACAGATGATACAGCAGCAGCAAAAAATTACCGATCCTAAAGAACAAGGCGCGCAATTGATCGTGCAAGTTCGCGCTATGGAAACTTTAGAGTTAGAAACTCAAAGGCTACTCCAGGAACAGAGAATGCTGTACGCTAACTTGCAAAAACAATTAGATTTTACACCAAATGAAGCTATTGCGGCTTCAGCTTTAAGTGAAGAACCTCAATATAAAGAGTTGCTGACCAAGGTTAAGGAAGTAGAAGGTCAGATTGCTGTAGAAACAGCTCGTTTTAAATCTGCTAACCCTATAGTAGAAGCTTTAGAGCGCAAGCGGGCAAATTTAGTAGCTTTGCTCAACAAGCAAACCGATCGCATTTTGGGGCAAAATTTGGTAGGCTCTCAAGCCAATTCTAAAGTTCAGAATTTTCAAAACTCGATTCGCATAGGCTTGATCAAACAATTGGTGGATACTGCGAACCAAGTTCAAGTCTTAGAAGCTCGCAGTCAGGCGATCGCCCAAAGTAAAGAAGAGTTGACCCGAAAATTAAGAGATTTTCCGATTGTAGCTCGTCGCTACAACGAACTGCAACAGCAATTAGACATAGCCTCCACCAGCCGCCAGCAACTTTTAACTCAGCGGGAAACTCTGCGCGTCCAAGCAGCCCAAAGCCAAATACCTTGGGAAATTATTTCTCAACCCCAGATACCCAAAGATATCAAATCAGGCAAATTTATTCCAGTTGCATCGAAAAGTACAAACAACTTTGTGATGGGAATTTTTGGAGGACTCGTGTTCGGTCTGGGAGCGGCTATTCTTATTGAAAAAATCCGCAATGTTTTCTACTGTGCTGATGACATTAAAGATGCGTTTGATGCGCCTTTATTGGGAGTAATTCCTCGTGACAAAAATGCTAAAAAATTTCCGCCTTCTATTGCTAATGCCTATGCTTATCTTGAAGGCAAACAGGGGAATCATAAAAATGCTTCGGAATTTATAGAAGCTTTTGACTCTCTTTATACTAATATCCGCTTTCTTTCTTCAAATCGAACGATTAGCTCTTTGGTAGTTGGTTCGGCTACAGTTGGCGAAGGCAAATCTACCGTTGCTTTAAATCTAGCCCACGTGGCAGCGCTGGCGGGTCAGCGAGTGCTGTTGGTAGACGCGAACTTGCATTCACCCAGCCTGCATAGGCTGTTGGAACTGCCTAATGTCAATGGATTGAGCAACTTGCTCGAAAATAAAAATGAACCGGATGAAATTATCCAGCGATCGCACCTAGCAGATAATCTGTTTGTATTAACAGCCGGTATTCCTGTCCCCGGTACTGCCAGACGGCTTGCCTCATCTCAAATGCAGTATTTAATGGAAGAACTGCACGCAACATTTGACTTAGTTATCTATGATACGCCACCGCTGGTTGACAGTAAAGATACGAATTTTTTAGCAGCGCGCACAGATGGAATACTGATGGTTGTATCAGTTCGCCAGGTGAAGTTTTCTGTAGTCAAAACAGTTTTTAGTCAATTAGAAAATTTTGGCATACCCTGCTTGGGCACCGTTGCTAATCACCCCACCAAAGGCAAGAAGTATCAAATATCTAAATCATCATCACTTGTGGAAGATAAACATGAATATTTGAATTTGGCACCAGTACCGTCAGGCATCCACAAACTAGCTCCCAAAAAAGAATGAGATTCTGTTGACTGTTGACTGTTGACTGTTGACTGTTGACAGTTGACCGTTGACCGTTGACCGTTGACCGTTGACCGTTGGTATAAGAGTAAAAAAGATGACCCACCCCAAAATTTTACACTCCTGTTCAAGTTCCCAGATTCTCTGCGCTGCAAGTCAATCTCAAATCTAAAATCGGCTGGTAGCGGACTAATTCGCATCTGGCTTGGTAGGAAATGTGACAGTAAAATTAGTCCAGCCCTTGCTGCTTTCAACCTCAATTTTTCCCTGTAACTGTTCCACAAGTTTTTGAACCAAAGCTAAACCCAAACCTGTACCTCCTTGTTTCCAGGGATCGGCATTGGGAACTCGATAAAATTTATCGAAAATTCGAGGCAATTCTTCGATCGCAATGGAAGATTGATTGCTGAATGTAAATTGAATTTCCGAAGCCCTAACACTTGCTTGTGCGGAATTTTTCCCGCTTTCTGCTTTTTCCCCGTCTCCCTTTTTGCACTCAACTTTCAAAGAGATTTCGCCCTCATTGGCAGTATACTTGCAGGCATTGTTGAGGAGTTCTGCTAAAATCCGTCCCAAACTAGCGCGGTTGGAACTGATCGTGGGGAGGTGGCGATCGCACTCTACTCGCAAATGCTGGTGGCGGTTCTGGGCTCGCGTGTAAAACGGGTCGATAATCGTAGGCAGCCACACATCTAAGTTTACTGGTTCGAGGTCAATCGGACAAGTTGCTGCTTCGAGCCGCTGCAAATCGAGCAAAGCATTAATCAAATCGGTTTCTCTAGTACATTCTGTTTCTAAAATTTCTAAATAAATCTGGCGTCGGTCTGGGGTGGGAGAAATTCTCAGCATATGAATAGCCATTTTCATATTAGATAAAGGCGTCCGCAATTCGTGAGAAACCGTGCTGAGAAATTCATCTTTTAGAACGTTTAAATGCTGGAGTTCCTGCACTTTTTGTTGCAATTGGGTGGTGCGTTCTTGGACTTGGCGTTCGAGGTCGGCATTGAGATTTTGTACTTGCTGGTAGAGTTGGGCTTGCTGAATGGCGATCGCGATTTGAGTTGCCAGTTGCAGCAGCAAATCCAATTCCGAAGCCTGCCACTTCCGGGATTTGGAACACTGATGAACCCACATCATCCCCCACAAATTGCCGTCTTGCAAAATTGGTACAATTAAATAAGATTTGATTTGCGCTTGCTGCAACCGCGCATATTTTTCGGCACTCAAACTAGCTTTGTCGATGTCTGAGACGGCATAGATCTCCTGTTCGATCGCAAATGCAGCTTCCTGCCAAATATTGTCTGGCATGATTTCTCCCAAGATAGAAGACCACTTGGGGGCAACGGATTCTGCCACAAAAATGCCAAAATTGCTCGACTCCCAACGCACGATCGCTACTCTGTCGGCTTGCAAAACTTGCCGGACTTCATCGACGCTGGCGTTGAGAATTTCTTCGAGGTTTAAGGATTGGTGAATCCGGAAGGAAATTTGAGTTAACAGCCGATCGCGCTGCACCTGTTCGTGGAGTTTGGCAGTCCGTTCGCGCACCTGCTGTTCCAATTTAGCATTGCGGCTTTGCAGCAGTTCCAATTTTTCCGATTGCAGTTGATAAACCGACTGCTGCAACTGTTTGACAACTCGGTACATTTCGGTCGGATCGAGAACTCTGAGCAAGCTGGTTTGAGTAATAATTCCCAGCAGTTCTCCGCGCCCGCCGCACACGACCAACCGCTGCACTTGTTGCTGCTGCATTTGTTTGTGCGCCGTCCACAGGGAATCGGAAGGTTCCAGAAATTGCAGGGGAGTTCTCATGACTTTTTGAGCTGGAGTTTGCTCGAAATTTAGTTCGAGATACTGTGCTTGCACGATGTCGTATTCGGTAACAATTCCCAAAGGTTGGTGAAAGGAATAGTGAAAAACGGAGGTAGAGTCCTCTTTGGGCTTCTCCATTGTTAATTCTTTGTTTTTGGTAATGACTACGCAACTGACTTGATGCTCGGACAT
Organism: Microcoleus sp. PH2017_34_RAT_O_A; assembly: GCF_020737885.1. Taxonomy (NCBI): domain Bacteria; kingdom Bacillati; phylum Cyanobacteriota; class Cyanophyceae; order Oscillatoriales; family Microcoleaceae; genus Microcoleus; species Microcoleus sp. PH2017_34_RAT_O_A. The sequence continues at coordinate 28,593 of NZ_JAEQDD010000005.1, forward strand.
CAGTTCGCTTATGCTCAGCAGCGAGGCGGTGTGGGGCGCTGTAATTGGCGTAGTCATCAATTCTGCTACCCGCCGCAATTTGAGAATGTTGGAAGGTTGCAATACTTGGCGAATTCTTTCCCGCGTCAGCACTCCTACCAAGTGCCGGAATTGATTGACAATAGGCAAATAGCGAATTCGGTGCTGGCGAAATAACGATAAAGCGGTAAACACGTCTTGATCGTCGGATTCTGTGAGGGAAACCGACACGGGGGACATGACTTCGGCAATTGGTATTTTGTGGAGGGCTACTTTTTGCAGGCTGTTTATTTTGCCAGAAGCAATCAGCCTCACTAAGTCGGCGGGGGTTAATATGCCGATTAACAGCCCGCGACTGGGGTTTTCGGATAAGTTGCCTGTGGTGATAGTCTGCTGGTTCTGCACGACGAGGACGCAGCGGGCCCGCACCTTGTCCGGCGGTGATGATTCGGTCATCGCCCCCTTGTCTGAGGGTAAAGGCCCTTTGACTAGGGGACAACTGTTTTGCAACTGACTCATCAGGGCGATCGCCACTGCTAAGGAAGTTTCTGGCCCGGCAGTTAGGGGGTAGCGGTCGATCGCTTGTTCTAAGGCTGAGGAGTAAAAGGGCGGGTGATAAAAGGGCATAGTTAATTGCAGGTGATCGGAGGACGGGTAATACCATTTTCGATTTTTGATTTTCGATTGGGAATAGCTTATTACATAACGGTTTGGAGCTTCCCTAGAGTTGCATTATTTTGTGAAAATGGTATAACAATTGGGCAAAGCCTTAGGTAAGGGCCCAAACACCTCGCCTGTGGTTGAATTTTAAATAATAGACTTGCTGCTATACAAATCCTAGACAAGTCTAGACATTTGCTTCTTACTTCATCGGGAGCATGGGAGCGGTTATCCCTCGGTAAGCTTTCACGATGAAAGCCAAGCGCGATAAATTAATTGCTGCGTTCAAATCCCTGTCCATCGAATGACCGCAATTTCCACAGTTGTAAGTCCTTTCTGCCCGTGGCATATCTTGAATATGTCCGCAGTTTGAACAAGTTTTACTCGAAGGAAACCAGCGATCAGCAATGATTACTTCACAGCCAAACTTTTTAGCTTTGTATTCCAGTTGACGTTTGAATTCATAGAATCCACAATCCGCGATGACTTGAGCTAGCTTGTGATTAGACAGTAACCCAGAAACATTTAAATCTTCTACTACTATCGTTGCGTGGTTTTTGCCTAAGTAAGTAGTAATTTGATGGAGAGTATTTTTTCTGAGATTCGCTACTTTAGCATGATGTTTTGCTAACCTTTGTTTCGCCTTAAATCTATTGCTAGAGCCTTTCGTCTTTCTCGATAATTCCTTTGACAGTCTACGCAACTTACTGAGATGCGTTTTGTAATGCTTTGGGTTAGGGAAAACAACTCCCGTCGAAAGGGTTGCCAACTCTTTAACTCCTAGGTCAACACCCACGACATCGTGTTGCTTTACAGTTGGTTCATACTCCTGTTCGTAGGCAAAAGCAATAAACCAACTGTCGGCGGTACGTGAAATAGTGATTGACTTACAGGTAGTGTGAGGCAATCCTTCGTAGGTTTTTACCCAACCGATTGTTGGTAGCTTTATGGACGTACCACCTACCGGGATTGGTTTACCACCTGCATCTATCGTGAAAGAATCATGATGACCCTTTTTCTTGAATTTGGGATATCCAGCTTTTTTTGAGAAAAATAAGGAGAAGGAATCACCAAGATTGTCGAAAGCATATTGAGTTATCTTCTGGCAAATGGTATTTGTTGGGCTTCAATCCATCTTGATAAAGGTGGCTCCAAGTAGCCAATCCCCAGTTATAAGTAAACCTCGCTATTCCAGCGTGTTTGCTCATGACTGTTGCCTGACTCTTGTTTAGCTTTAACTTTGTTTTGATGGATAAAAGCATTGTTCGACCTCAACACTGTATTTCTTTGTTCAATTTAGCGAGGCGATCGCATGGTACACCAGGATTTTGTCTATAAGTGTACCACTTTGTCTATTTAATCGCTAGCTAAGGACTAGCTCATTGATTATTTTCATGCAATTTGAGCTTTAGATTAATACTCTCACTAATCCGTAATTTCACTGAGTTCAAATCCTGGGTCGGTTTTTACTCCCTGCTTTTTTCCTGAGACTCCCCTATAATCAAAATAAGCCGAATGTAAAGTTTTACTACAAAATTTACCGATAATGACAACTTTAAGCTTAGAGCAAATTGCAGCCAAGTTAGAAAGCGAAAACTCAGCCGATCGCATGGTGGCTTTGGCTAACTTGCGAAACGTGTCGGCTGAAACGGCTGTACCTTTGATTAAAAAGGTGTTGAACGACGAAAGTTTGCAAGTGCGATCGATGGCTGTGTTTGCTCTGGGAGTCAAACCGACAGCAGAGTGCTATCCCATTCTAGTCAAATTGCTAGAAACTGACCCAGATTACGGGATTCGCGCTGACGCTGCTGGTGCTTTGGGCTATCTGGAAGATATCAGAGCTTTTGAGGCTTTGGTGCGCGCTTTTTACGAAGATACTGAATGGCTGGTGCGCTTTAGTGCGGCGGTTTCTCTGGGAAATCTCAAAGATCCGCGGGCTCGCGACGTGCTGCTGAAAGCTCTCGACTGCGAACAAGTGGTGATCCAGCAGGCGGCGATTTCGGCTTTGGGGGAAATTAAGGCAATTGACGCGATCGATCGCATCCTCAACTTTGCTCAGTCAGAAGATTGGCTGATCCGTCAGAGGCTGGCTGAAGCTTTGGGCAATTTGCCGAGTGTGAAGAGTGTTTCGGCTTTGAAATACTTAGAAAAAGATAAAAATTCTCAAGTAGCTGAGGCCGCAACATTTTCTCTCAATCGCTTAGAGAAAACAGAAGCCTAAAATTTTTTAGAGGCGGGTTCACCAAAAATCTGTAAAAGCAGTAGAATCAGATAAACCCGCCCAGCCCTCTTTGCGATGTTTTAAACAAGTTATTAGACTTGAATTGCCTAAATCTTTGATTGATAGAACAACCGCAGATGCTCTTGGGATAAACACAGATAAACGCAGAGGTTTTTCAAGGCCAGAGAGTGAATGAGGGCGAGAGGTTTTTTGATTGTGTTGGAAGAGGGAGTTAAATGCCGTACAGTCAATTTAGCCTCGAACAAATTAAGAGAAATTTTGGCATAACTTTTACTAGGAGGGTTGGCTTGTTTGCCGACATTCCCGAAATAGAACCCAGCATTTTTTTGCAAGAAACTTTGCAATTTAATCTACCTTTAGCACTAGAAAATAATTCCGATAAAGCTCGCTCCGAGCTAATTGTCGCGCCGATATTAGTTGAAATCAAAAAACGGCTGCCGGAACGGATGAGTTTATTTTCAGGTAGAGAGTTTACTGTAGACCCTGCTAGGGGTTTGAGCGGTTATTGCGATTTTCTAATTAGCCGATCGCCCGAACAGCTAGTCATCGAATCCCCAGTCATCGCTTTGGTTGAAGCAAAAAACGACAACATTCTATCCGGCTTAGGGGAGTGCATGGCAGAAACGATCGCAGCCCAAATATTTAACCAGCGTCAATCGATTTTAGATTTTAGATTTTAGATTTTAGATTTTAGATTAACCCCACGGATAAATTCGGGGGAAGAGAGGATTTTAGATTTTCGATTTGGGGGAGTTGTGACAACAGGAAGTATCTGGAAATTCTTTAAGCTAGAAGGAATTGCGATCGAGATTGACACCGACGAATATTTTATCAATAATGTTTCTAAAATCCTCGGTATCTTAATAAATTTTATCGAGTGTTGAGTAAAATTCTGAATGTATGATGTAAGCTGTGATGGCAAATCGCAAGTTAAAATAGTTGTTTACATCCTTTAACCATAACTAGCCATGAATCAAGCACCGAATCCTTTTAACTCAAATCCCTCCGATCCGCTAGACCCCTTGGAGCAACAACCTGACGATCGAGGTGAAGAGTTGCCGAGACAGTACCACCCAGCTACTAAAAAAACTCTCCAAAAATTATTTCTGATTCTGATAGTTGTCGGGGTAGTGATTGGTGGGGTTCTATCTGTAGGTGTGATTTCGCTGATGCAAAAAGCCGGATTGACTGATGTGCCGGCGCGGGTACAGAATCCGAAGTAATATCTACTCGGAAGAATCTATCGATGCTAAATTCAGCAGTTTTCAGGGATGAAGCCTGACAAAATATGATGGTTTGTATGGATTTTTTTACAATAGACTTGAATTGTAAAAATACTGAGGACGGGCTAGAAGCCCATCCCACAAACTTTTTTTTCTTGTGGAATGGGCTTCTAGCCCGTCCTAAAATTTGATTGAAAGAACTTTTGCACTTCAGTTCTAATATAGCAACCACGCCCGACAGTGAGGACGTTCTTAATTGCTGAAACCGTTGCTTTTCTTGCTTCTTGCTTCTTGCTTCTTCCTTCGCCTATAATTGATGATTAAAAATTCGACAGCCAAGCCCGATCGCATTCCACAGCCCCCAATTGAGCAAAAATTGGTCTCCGCTGGCTTTCACGCTCTTTCTGACCCCCTGCGGATTCAGATTCTGGAGTTGCTGCGGGAACAGGAGTTGTGCGTTTGCGACTTGTGCGATCGGCTTGGAGTCCCTCAGTCTAAACTCTCTTTCCACCTCAAAACCCTAAAAGAAGCCGGTTTAGTTCGCAGTCGCCAAGAAGGCCGCTGGATCTACTACAGCCTCAATCTAGCTCAGTTTCTCGCCCTGGAAGAGTACCTGTCGGACTATCGGCGCTTTAGCCAGATCCTGCCGGCGCGCCCTTGTTCCGATGCGGGTTGACATATCAATATTTCTTGATTAGTAATATCGTGTCCGGTAAAGTAACCGCTATTGGTTCGATCGTTCCGACGAAGAGTCCTGGCTTGATGCGGACTAAAGTCCGAAGGATCGAACCAATAGACTTGACACATCAACTTTTTTTGATATGATGATTTGGAACCAATGAGTTGAGAGCGATGGGTGCAGCAGCAAAGAAGTTAGCTTCGGGCGAAAATCGAGATTGCAGTCGAGAAGCGATCGCGGAATGCCTCGGCACGTTTATTCTAGTTTTTGCAGGCACCGGCGCGGTGATGGTGAACAAAATTAGCGGTGGTGCTGTCACTCATTTGGGCGTTAGTTTTGTATTTGGTGCAGTTGTAGCCGCGATGATTTATGCGATCGGGCATATCAGCGGCGCGCACTTTAACCCAGCCGTAACTTTAGGATTTTGGGCGAGCGGTTTTTTCCCAAAATACAAAGTTTTGCCTTACATTTTGGCGCAGTGTGCGGGGGCGATCGCAGCTTCCACACTGCTACTAATTAGCTTAGGAAAAGTGGGAAATCTCGGTGCAACTATCCCTCTTAACGGTAATTGGTTGCAGTCTCTAATTTTAGAAACAGTTCTGACTTTTATCCTGATGTTTGTGATTCTGGGTTCGGGGCTTGACAGGCGCGCTCATATCGGTTTTGCGGGGATAGCAATTGGCTTGACCGTAGGCTTGGAAGCTGCATTTATGGGGCCAATTACGGGAGCGAGCATGAATCCGGCGCGATCGCTCGGCCCGACCTTAATTGGTGGCATTTGGGAACACCACTGGGTTTACTGGGTTGCTCCAATTTGGGGCGCGCAGTTAGCCGTCGCTGTTTACCGACAAATATCTAACGGATTTCGGGATTTTAATTGAAAGGATTATGGCAAATTTCACGCATAAACCGAGAATTCTGTTTTTATATGGCTCGTTAAGAGAGCGTTCTTACAGCCGCTTGTTGGCGGAAGAATCGGCTCGAATTATTGACGATTTCGGTGCAGAAGTTCGGTTTTTCAATCCTCTAGAATTGCCGATTTATGGCAGCGTTCCCGATACGCATCCGAAGGTTCAAGAATTGCGGGAATTGAGCCTTTGGTCGGAGGGTCAAGTTTGGTCGAGTCCAGAAATGCACGGCAATATTACGGGCATTATCAAAAATCAAATTGACTGGATTCCTTTAAGTATTGGGGCTGTCAGACCGACTCAAGGCAGAACTTTGGCGGTGATGCAGGTTAGCGGCGGTTCTCAGTCTTTTAATGCTGTGAATACTTTGAGGATTTTGGGCCGCTGGATGCGGATGTTTACGATTCCTAATCAGTCTTCGGTGGCTAAGGCTTATCAGGAGTTTCATGATGATGGGACGATGAAGGATTCTCCTTTTCGCGATCGCGCGATCGATGTCATGGAGGAACTGTACAAGTTTACCTTGCTGTTGCGGGAGCACACTGACTATTTGACCGATCGCCACAGCGAACGCAAGGAACAAGCGGCCAAGGAGGCGATCGCAGTTGCAAATCGCGCCCTGGAAGTTAATTAAGGCGATTGAAATCGCGGAGAATCACCCGGCGATTGAAATCGCGGCTACACAGACAAAACCCGCCTCCGCGGGTTAAAGAATCACCCGGCGATTGAAATCGCGGCTACACAGACAAAACCCGCCTCCGCGGGTTAAAGAATCAAGGATTTTTCTTCAGTCCACGGAGGTGGACTTCGCTTGTGTAGCCGCGGTTTCTAACCGCCGGGGCCCTAACTAACAACCAACAACCAATAACTAACAACCAATAACCAACAACCCAAAAAACACCATGAAAAAAGTAATGTTCGTTTGCAAAAGAAACTCCTGTCGATCGCAAATGGCAGAAGGATTCGCTAAAACCATCGGCAAAGACAAAATAGCCGTCACCAGTTCCGGTTTAGAATCAAGCAGAGTTCACCCGACAGCAATTCAAGTCATGTCAGAAATCGGCATTGATATCACCGATCAAACATCTAACGCCTTAAGCGAATTCAACGCCGAAGATTACGATGCAGTAATTTCTCTCTGCGGCTGCGGCGTGAATTTACCTGAAGCGTGGGTATTGCGAGAAGTATTTGAAGATTGGCAACTCGACGACCCCGACGGACAACCAATCGAAACTTTTCACCGCGTTCGAGGTGAAATCAAAGCAAGAGTTGAGAAATTAGTTGAAACCCTCAAATAAGACTTCTCCGAGCTATCTGAGTTGTAGAATTACCCGGCGATTGAAATCGCAACTACAAAAACACTCACGCGCCTGCGCGGGTTGAACAATCAATAATTTCTCTTCAGTCTGCGGAGGCAGACTTTGCTTGTGTAGCCGCGGTTTCTAACCGCCGAGGCTTTGTACCGAATAATTCAAATCTGTCGCTGTCGCTTCCCTTGAATTCATGCTAAATTATCAGAGACGTTCCACCAGAACGCCTCTAAATTCGTTGCGAGCACAGACTAAAAAATTTAGCACATGATTCAGACCGCAATCACGCCTTTCAAAAATAAACTCAACTCAGCTTTAACTAAAAAGCCGATCGCAGTTTTACAAATTAATCTAGGCAAACGCTGCAATCTCGCTTGCACTCACTGTCACGTAGAAGCTAGCCCAACACGAACTGAAGAACTTTCACCGGAAATATGCGAACAATTAATTGAAATCATTCGCCGTTTTCCTCAAATTCAAACTGTTGATCTCACGGGCGGTGCTCCCGAGATGCTTTACGGTTTTAAACCGCTGGCGGAAGCTGCAAGGGTGGCAGGTAAAGAGGTCATTGTTCGTTCTAATTTAACGATTTATTTTGAGAAAGGCTTTGAAGATATTCCCGAATACTGCGCGCAACACCAACTCAGAATTGTGGCGTCGCTTCCCTGTTACCAAGCTGACAATGTTGACAAAATGCGCGGCAGCGGTGTTTTTGACAGTTCGATTCGGGCGCTGCAAAAGCTAAATCAGTTGGGCTACGGAAACAACCCAAATTTAATTCTAGATTTGGTGTACAATCCGCAGGTTCCGACAACAGATAAGTTTTCGCTGACGGCGGAACAGGGCAAGTTACAGCAAGATTATCAGGTGTATTTAGCCGAACATTTTGGGATTTGTTTTAATCACTTGTTCGCAATTACTAATTTGCCTGTGGGACGGACTAAGTTTCATTTGGAACACAAAAAACTGCACAAGCCTTATCTGGGGTTTTTGGAAAATAATTTTAATCCTGGTACTCTGGATCATTTAATGTGTCGGAACGAATTGTCGATCGACTATTTGGGCAATGTTTACGACTGCGATTTTAACCAAATGGAAAATCTGCCGGCGAAAACTGGCAGCGGGGAAACTATAACTGTTGCTAAATTGCTGGAATCTGGTAGTTTAGATGTAATTCAAGAGGTGCAAACTGCTGCTTATTGCTACGGCTGTACGGCGGGTAGCGGTTCTAGTTGTGGCGGTACGTTGATTTGAGAAATACAGGACATGGCAGTGCCATTTCCCTACCCTAGAAAATGAAATACAGTAGGGACACGGCACTGCCGTGTCCCTCCCTACACGGCACTGCCGTGTCCCTCCCTACACGGCACTGCCGTGTCCCTACCCTGGAAACGACGATGTATGCAATTTAGACGGGGAGTTTAGGTAATGAATGATTTGCGATCGCCCGATGACAAAAATCCACCATCAAATAAGTGGAAGCTGTTTTTAGGGATTGGTTTAGCTGTGGCTTTGATTGTGGCGGCCAAGTTTTTCAATTTTCAAGGAATTCTGACAAATGCCCTGGAGTCGATCGCCAATCTCGGCCCTTGGGGCCCCGCAGCTTTTATTCTAATTTACATTATAGCAACAGTTTTATTTATCCCCGGTTCCTTGCTGACTCTCGGTTCTGGCGTTTTGTTCGGAGTTGTTGGTGGCACGGTTTGCGTTTCCATCGGATCGGTTTTGGGCGCTACTTGCGCTTTTTTAACAGGTAGATATTTAACTCGCGATTGGGTTTCCAAACAGATAGCAGGTAATCTCAAGTTTCAGGCGATCGACTCCGCCGTTGCTTCAGAAGGATGGAAAATTGTACTCCTGACGCGACTGTCGCCAATTTTTCCGTTTAATTTGCTCAACTATGCTTTTGGAGTCACGCAGGTATCTCTGAGAGACTATTTTTTCGCATCTTGGATCGGCATGATTCCCGGAACCGTGATGTATGTTTATATCGGTTCCCTGGCTGGTAGTTTGGCTGCAATTGGATCGCAAGGGCGATCGCGCACTACTGCTGAGTGGGCTTTGTACGGCATTGGTTTAATAGCAACGATCGCCCTCACCGTTTATGTAACCCGCTTGGCCAAAAAAGCTTTAGACGCAAAAATTTCTCCTTGAAGCCATAGCGCAAATTTGTCAAATTGTCAACAGGGATTTCACCCTACATTATAATACATTGCTAATTTAAAAAACTCCGTATTTTCTCTGTGTTATTTACAAGAATTTTGTTATAAAAACGAGATAGATATTAAAGATATAGCAATTCTCAAGTGATTCAGGTCACAGATTGGCAATTCGTAAGATCACTGACAAGTACCTCACGAAAATTGACAACCACTATATCTTAAATCACTAATATCAAGTAAGCAAAGGGAAAGTCTGAATATCAAGTTGATGCTAAAACCGAATGCTATCGCGCGATCGGAATTTATTTGTCAAGTCAGAAATGTAATGCCATTTCTCTCAAACAACCTCACTTTCAACAGTTGACAGTTGACAGTTGAAAGTTGACAGTTTGAGAGCGACCTCTACCTAGAAGTCAGAGGATTGGAGTAATGAATAGTCTGATTTTCATTTCTCCCGATCGGGGAGAGGCTTTCAACCAATTCTTTCTGGTAAACTCTGTTCTTCATCCCAAGATTAATCAGTCATTTTCAATTGTCTAATCAAAAATCTAAAAACAAAAAGTGGTATAACCCCTGATTGGTATAACCAATGAGGACTCAAACCCTCACTATTTATCTAATATTAATTCTGCCGGATTACGAATAACAAATGCCGTTTGATCTATTAGACTCTCGACGAGAACATTTGATGATGCAAAACCCAGCAAATCAAGCCCGAACTGTGTCTGTGCAGCCACCCCATCAAACAAAAAAGCTGCGCCGCTTGTGGCAAAAAATAAGTAATTCTGCTCAATTGCGGTGGCAGCAAGCGCACAGTCTTTGGCAGCACAGACGGCAGCGCCGCCATTTGCTGACCCTACTAATACTGGGCAGCACGGCTTTAAGCATTAGCACCACTGCTTGCATTAGCTATTTCGTAGTGCGCGGACTAATCCTCGACAATTTAAAGGCAATAGCACTATTAAAATTAGAAAAAGGCAGTGAAGAAATCGATAAGTGGCTCAGCAGTCGCAAAGCAGAAATAGAAACCATTGCTTACTCTCCTACTGTTCGCACTCTCGATTGGAAATTAGTTGAACCAATTTTGCAAGGAGAAACCTACAGGTTAAAAGAGTATTTCTTATTGTCATTAGTTCAAGCCGATGGATCGGTGCAGAACACTTTAGGCACTAACACCAACACCAAAGACCGCCAACACTTTCAAAAGGCGATGAACGGAAATGTCAACGTTTCCGACCCGCTGATCGGACGCAGCAGCAAGCTTTCAGCAATCATTATTGCAGCTCCACTTTGGGCATTGCCCCCCAATCCCAACAAAGTAATTGGAGTTCTTGCAGGCAGCATTAAAGTAGACCGAGTAGCCTCTGTAGCTAACAGCTTGCAATACGGTTCTGACAGCTATGCTTTTGTGCTTAATTCAGCAGGAGTGCCAATTATTCATCCCAACAATAAATTAATCGGAACTATCGACCTGCCAGCCCCAACTTTTTTAAAATCACAAGACCCAGGATTAGCAGCAATTGCGCGCAATATGACCAGCCATCAGACGAATATCGAACTGGTAAAAATAGATGACAAATGGGTGTATGTAGCCTATGCTTCCCTCAGCGAAGTTAACTGGTCAATGGCTCTAGTAATTCCCCGCGAAAATATTGAATCCCAACTCCAAGCATTAAATTTGCTGACATCCGTCGTCGGCGGACTGCTCGTCCCGGCAATGCTAGCAGCAATTTGGCTAATTTACTCCTCCGAAAACAATCGCGTTCAAGCGGAGCGAGAAGCCATGCTAAACCGCATTGCCGGACGCATTCAAGATTCCCTAGAATTAGACAAAATTGTGCAAAGCACCGTGGAAGAAATAGTGAATTTGCTGCACCTAGAACGGGCGGCTTTTGGTTGGCACGAACCGCAAAATAAAACCTTACAAATTTTGTGGGAATCCTGCGAATTTGAGTGTCCCAAAGAAGCGATCGAGTTCGATCCTTACTTTTCGGAAAATTCGTCACTCCGCAGCGATAAATGCGAGCTAATTATTCTGTCGAATGACACTGGGAGCCAGAGTGCAAGTCAACCGATCGAACTTAAAGCTAATAGCTATTTAGCCGTCCATGTCGAGACTAAAAACGAGCGACAGGGTTATTTAATTTGCAGTCATGCTACCCATTGGTTTTGGAGCGGGGAGGAGATCCAATTGTTAAAAGCTGTGGCAGACCAACTGGCAATTGCCATAAATCAATCTCACCTTTACAGTCAAACCCAAGACCAAGTAAAACTGCTCAATAGTGCCTTAGATGAACTCAAAAAAACACAAACTCATTTAGTGCAGAGCGAGAAAATGTCATCCCTGGGTCAAATGGTGGCCGGGATAGCTCACGAAATCAACAACCCGGTTAACTTCATTTCGGCTAATTTGCCTCACACCACCAAATATACTAAAGATTTGTTAGATTTGGTGAGTTTATACAAAAAAACCTTCCCAGAAGTGACTCCGGAAATCGAAGAGTTTGCCGAAGCAATTGAGTTGGAATTTATCGAGGAAGATTTGCCGCATATGTTGAATTCTATGAAAATAGGAACCGAACGCATTCGCACCATAGTTCTTTCTTTGCGAAACTTTTCTCGCCTCGATGAATCTGACAAAAAACTGGCGGACATTCACGAAGGTATCGAAAATACCTTGCTGCTGCTCTCCAACCGGATCAAGAATGGGATTTATATAGTCAAGAGATACGGAAAAGTGCCTTCAGTCGAGTGCTATCCCTCTCAGCTAAATCAGGTGTTTATGAACTTGCTGAGCAATGCGATGGATGCTTTGAAGGAGATCGATCGCCTGGATAAAATCATTACTATTTCTACGGGAGTAGTTCGACAAAATGGCGGTAAGTTTCTGAAGGTGACGATTGCCGACAACGGCCCTGGCATTCCCGAAAGCATTCAAGACCAAATTTTTAACCCATTTTTTACTACAAAACCAGTCGGGCAAGGTACTGGTTTGGGATTAGCAATTAGCTACAAAATTGTAGTAGACGGACACGGCGGCAGTATCAAGATTGCTCAGCCTAAGGGCGGGGGGACGGAGTTTTTGATAAAAATTCCGATCGCGGAGGGGCATCAAGAGGCAAGCAGGAAGAGGGAAGTTCCGCCGCGGATGAGTGCAGCGCAGGTAAAGGAGCTTTATTGAATGCTAAGTTGGCTGGGTTTGGCTAAAATTAAAAGAGTTGTTGTGCAAGGAGTTTTATGGCTGTTGGCAAGGATACAATTTTTGAGCGCTTTTTGTCGCCCCTGATACGACTGGCGATCGACGAACAAGCACTGAAACGACTCTACGAAGGTATCGACTGGGAAACAGCGGGCGATCGCCACCGACAACCAGACCTAGTTTATCCCGAATATTACAGCAGCCAAAACTTTCACGGCATCGAAGGCGGCTACCTCAACCCCAGTGCAGCGGTTTCCTACGATCCAATTACGCAATACGTTTTGCCTCCCCACGAAACAGTCGTCAGACAAGGCTTAATAGACGGTGTGCGGGTGAAGCCGCGCCGAATCATCGATTTGGGATGCGGCACTGGCTCAACCACGCTGATGCTCAAACAAGCCTTTCCCGAAGCCGAAGTTGTCGGCCTGGATTTGTCGCCATATATGCTGGTAGTCGCCGAAATGAAATCGCAAAAAGCCGGCTTAAATATCGAGTGGTTGCACGGAAATGCCGAAAGCGTTGCTTTTGCTGACGGCAGCTTTGATTTAGTTGCAGCTTCCTTGCTGTTTCACGAGACGCCACCTGCGGTATCGCGGGCAATTTTGCGAGAAAGTTTCCGATTGCTGAAGGTTGGGGGACAAGTGGCAATTTTGGACGGAAACCAAAAAACTTTGCGGCAGACAGAGTGGCTGACTGATATCTTTGAAGAGCCTTATATTAAGTCTTATGCAACTGGTAGTATTGATGCTTGGGCGGGGGCTGCTGGATTCGCGGCGGTGCAAACTCAGGATCACTGGTGGGTGCATCAGGTAACGCAGGGTGTGAAACCTCTTGCTGGGGAAGATTTGGAACCGGTGCGGGCGGCGAAGGTGTGGAATCCGATCGATTTGGTTCCTGATTTGGATGGTGATTTACCGGGAATACCAGCTTACAGTTGACAGTTGACAGTTGACAGTTGACAGTTGACAATTGACAGTTGACAATTGACAGTTGACAGTTGACCTGGGACAGTTGACAGTTGACCTGGGACAGTTGACAGTTGACAGTGGACAGTTGACCTGGGACAGCTAACAGCTAACAGCTAACAGTTGAGAGTTGCTATTCAATAACGAATAACCAATAACCAATAACGAATAACGAATAACGAATAACCAATAACGAATAACCAATAACGAATAACGAATAACGAATAACGAATAACCAATAACCAATAACGAATAACGAATAACCAATAACCAATAACCAATGACTAATGACTCTAAAAGCAGTTTTATTTGATTTTAATGGCGTTATTATTAATGACGAGTCGATTCACGAGAAAATAATCGATCGACTGATGCTAGATGAAAATCTCCAACTCAAACGTGGGGAGTTTCGGGAAGTGTGCTTGGGAAGGAGCGATCGCGCTTGTATTACCGAACTGCTGAAGCGCCGGGGACGATATCTGACAGAAACATACCTCGATCGCTTGCTGCTACGCAAGGCCCAAGCTTATCAGGAAACAATCAATAGTTTGGAAAAATTGCCCATTTATTCGGGTGTGGCAGAATTTATTGACAAAATTCGGGTTTCCGGACTAAAAATGGCGGTAGTTAGCGCGGCAATGCGATCGGATATAGAATTGGTGTTAGATCGATCGGGTTTGGCTGCAAACTTTGAATTAATTGTCGCAGGCGACGACTTGATGGCGAGCAAACCAGCACCCGACGGCTATCTGTTGGCGGTGGAACTTCTCAACCAGAAATATCCCGGATTTAACTTGCAAGCGATCGAGTGTTTGGCATTAGAAGATACCTTTGCAGGGATAGAAGCGGCGAAAAAAGCGGGGATTCAGGTAGCGGGGGTGACTCACACTTACCCGTTTCACATGATCCAGCGCCAAGCTAATTGGACGGTGGACTATTTTGCTGATTTAGAGTTAGACAGAGTAGCCCAACTTTGCTCGATCGCCCCGACTCCACCAGCAGCATAAAACACTTGACGTTTTTAGCAGTTACGTGCTAACGTAGTTGACTGTCTGCCAAATTCAATACAAATGCGACCTGTAAGCCTTTGAGATTTGGCAATCGGGCATCTAAAATGTTAAATTAAAAGTCAATCAGGGGAATTAGCTCAGTTGGTAGAGCGCTGCGATCGCACCGCAGAGGCCAGCGGTTCGAGTCCGCTATTCTCCATAAAATCAGGGATATTTCTACAAATTTTGGGCGGGTGAGGTGGTTTGAGATTGGCTTGCGTGCGATCGAGCAATTTCTGCCTAACTCCCAACATTCATCAGGTATCGCTATAAAAAAAGCGGGTTTCTAATTTCAGACTGATTCCGGAAAAGACGTATTTGGGTTGACAAACGGGTTTCTGTCGCAGTTACTCTCAATCCCCACCAAACCTTCAATTTGTCAATAACAATAAGTTTTGTATCTAAAGGTACAACAGTCTTCTAAAACGAGTCTTAATATCAAGTCGCTATGTGTTATTATTCTCAATCATCTGACAGAGCTATTCAGGAGTAACTAGAAAAAATGACAAAGCGATTCGATCGGCGGAAATTTCTCTTATACAGTTCTGCTACCCTCACATCAAGTTTATTTCTAAAAGCTTGTAGAACTCCCACTCCAACCGCAACCCCAGCCGCTTCTCCCACAGCAGCAGGAACTACACCAGCAGCACCAGCAGCCAGCAGTGGGAACACGATCAAAGTAGGAATTTTGCATTCCTTGAGCGGCACAATGTCAATCAGCGAAAAAAGCGTTGTGGAGGCTGAACAATTAGCGATAGAAGAAATCAATAAAGCTGGCGGCGTCCTCGGAAAACAAATCCAAGCAATAGTAGAAGACGGCAACTCAGACTGGCCGACTTTTGCCGAAAAAGCCAAAAAATTGATCGATCAAGACAAAGTTGTCACCGTCTTTGGCTGCTGGACATCCGCCAGCCGCAAAGCAGTGTTACCAGTATTTGAAGAAAAAAATCATATGCTCTGGTATCCCGTACAATACGAGGGTCAAGAGTGCTCCAAGAATATCTTTTATACCGGGGCTGCGCCGAACCAGCAAATCGAACCAGCAGTAGACTGGCTGCTAGCAAATAAAGGCAAAAAATTCTTCTTAGTCGGGTCGGACTACGTTTTCCCCCGCACCGCAAACACTATTATCAAAGCACAGCTAGCAGCCAAAGGTGGCGAATTAGTTGGGGAAGATTACATACCTTTGGGCGGTACAGAAGTCACGCCAATTATTACTAAAATCAAGGCAGCTTTACCCGAAGGTGGTGTCATTTTCAATTCCCTCAACGGCGACAGCAACGTCGCATTTTTCAAACAGTTGCAGGGCGCAGGTTTGACCCCGGACAAATATCCGTCAATGTCAGTCAGTATAGCAGAAGAAGAAGTAAAGGCGATCGGCGTAGAATATCTCAAAGGCCATTACGCCGCCTGGAATTACTTCATGACTGTGGAATCTCCGGCAAATAAAAAATTTGTGGAAGCTTTCAAGGCAAAATACGGCAAAGACAGAGTGACTAACGACCCGATGGAAGCAGCTTACATCATGGTTTACCTGTGGAAGCAAGCCGTCGAAAAAGCAGGAACACCAGACGATTTGGAAAAAGTGCGGGCAGCAGCTTTGGGTCAAACTTTTGACGCCCCGGGTGGCAAAGTAACCCTGGAAGTTAACCATCACCTTTCTAAATTTGTGCGGTTGGGCGAAGTGAGAGAAGATGGTTTGTTTAACATCACTTTTGCTACGCCAGAAGCCGTGAAGCCGATTCCTTGGAATCAGTTTGTCGCTGAAACAAAAGGTTTTTCTTGCGATTGGTCTGACCCCGCAAAAGGCGGCAAATTCAAGGCACCATAAGTAGCCAAGACCAATTTTATTTAATGTTGGCAACAGATATTCGATCCCCCCTAACCCCCCTGGTGGGAGGGGGGACAATATCTTGATTTCAAAGTCAACCCCTACTCCCCTTATTAATTAAGGGGGATTTAGGGGGATCGAGACTTGGCTACCAGCGCTATTATACAGATGGTTTTAGTTCTAAGTTGAGACGCATGAAATAAAACCTACCTCTACAAAAAATATTTATTGTATGTAAAAAAGTAAGAGGAAAAAAATGGCGATCGACTTATTGGACGGTTTATTTAATGGCATTAGCATCGGCGCTGTTTTGCTAATTGCAGCCCTGGGATTAGCGATTATTTTTGGGCTGATGGGCGTAATTAATATGGCTCACGGCGAGTTGATGATGTTGGGGGCTTATACAACTTTTGTAGTGCAGAATTTCTTCAAAGGTATCGGAGGATTTGCCTTTGAAACTTATATTTTATTTGCCATTCCCCTCGCTTTTTTAGTGGCGGCATTAGTAGGATTAATTCTCGAACGGGGAGTGATTCGTCATCTCTACGGGCGGCCGCTAGAAACTCTGCTGGCGACGTGGGGCGTAAGTTTGATTTTGCAGCAGTTTGTTCGCAGCGTCAGTTGGGGGCTGGTAACGGGAATTGCGGTGTTTTGTTTGCTGTTTTTTGGCGGCTTGCAGGTGCTGAAACGGCGCCCCGATTTCGATCGCACTCGCAGCACATTTATCGCCATAATTTTGCCTCTGTCTCTCGGTATTTCCTGGGCAGTGAGCGCATTTTTAGGGGAAACTTACAAACTGGCAGTAACTCAACCTTGGTTTGGCGCTCAAAACGTTGATGTGACTGCGCCTGCATGGCTGCGCGGCGGCATCCCGCTGGGAACTTTTCAGTTACCCTACGCCCGACTTTTTATTATTGCGCTGACAGGCATTTGTTTGGCAGGAATTTACCTATTTTTGCAAAAGTCTGTGTGGGGATTGCGGATTCGCGCTGTGACGCAAAATCGCAGCATGAGCGCTTGTTTGGGAATACCTACCGAACAAGTAGATGCGCTGACTTTTGCTTTGGGTTCGGGATTGGCTGGTGTCGCTGGGTGCGCGATTAGTTTGATTGGTTCTGTAGGGTCAAATACCGGACAAAATTATATAGTCGATACCTTTATGGTGGTGGTTGTGGGCGGTGTGGGCAAGATTATGGGCAGTATAGTTGCTGCAATGGCGATCGGCACTGCAAATTATCTCATCGGATCGGGAACACTTGCATTAATGTTTGCTCCTGTCAAGCCTTTAGCTGATTTTTTCACATTTTTCGCCACCACCAGCATGGCAAAAGTCATGGTATTCGCCTTAATTATGGCTTTTCTGCAAGTGAAGCCGGGCGGAATTTTTCCGCAAAAAGGACGGACTGTTGAGAATTAAAAACTACAGCTTTGAGCGGCAAAAAAATGAAGAATACAGAAAAAAAGGCTCTGTTTAAAGAAGCAGCAATTGTAGGGGCGATCGCCATAATTGCGATCGCGATCGTCCCAGGAATACTTGCTGACGCTCGTCTCAACCAATTGGGACGATTTTTAGCACTAGCGATTGTAGCTCTCGGTATAGACTTAATTTGGGGATATACAGGTTTGCTCAGTCTGGGACATGGCGTATTTTTTGCGATCGGTGGCTACGCCTTCGCCATGCACCTAAAACTGCAAATTCCCCCAACCGCCAGCAGTCAATTACCCGAATTCATGAACCTCTACGGCGTCACCGAACTGCCCTGGTTTTGGCAACCATTCTATTCATTTCCCTTCTCAGTCATCGCCCTATTCCTCATCCCCGCCATCTTGGGCGGACTTTTAGGTTACTTAGTATTCCGCAATCGCATTCGAGGCGTTTACTTTTCAATTCTCACCCAAGCAGCCACAATTGTATTTTTCAACTTCTTTAACGGCCAGCAAAAACTGATTAACGGCACCAACGGACTCACCGACTTTAAAACCCTATTCGGAGCCACAGTAAACGGCAGAGATACTCAATATATTTTCTACATTCTCACCGTACTATTTCTAGCAGCAACTTACGCCCTCTGCCGCTGGCTGACAAGCGGGCGTTTCGGGCGCTTGCTACTAGCAATTCGCGACGACGAAGTGCGCCTGCGTTTCTCCGGCTACAATCCCACAGGATACAAAGTTTTAGTATTTGCAATTTCCGCCGGCTTAGCCGGGATTGCAGGCGCTTTATTCACCGTACAAACGGGAATTATTTCGCCAAAGGCAATGGATATAGCATTTTCCATCGAAATGGTAATTTGGGTAGCAGTAGGAGGTCGCGCCACATTATCAGGAGCAATATTGGGAGCGCTGCTAGTCAACTTTGGCAAAAGTTTCTTGAGCGAACAATTCCCCGAAGTGTGGCTGTTTTTCCAAGGCGCATTATTCCTAATAGTAGTCACCGTGCTGCCCGACGGCCTAGTCGGATGGGTGCAAAATCAAGATTTTGAGCAAATCCGTCGCTTGTTCAGAAAACCGAAGTACGCATCTACTTACCCCAGCCTGGAACAAGACCCCGAAGTGCAGCACGAAAAAGAAGAACTTGAACATTGATTGCAAAAATATCGTGTATATATAAGTAGGCGGACATAAATAAATGTCACCCGGAAGAGAGAAACGAAGCAATCGCCATAGACTTGACACCAGCTTTCCTGCGGCTCGCTTCGCTAACATGACTCGCTCCCCAGATGCAATATATATGTCCACCTACTTAGATATCAGTAGCAAGCAGCTTCGTTTTTTTAACTTGAGGGGAAACGTATGGCAGATATTATTGACTACAAAATCTACGGCGACGATTTGCAACTCATCGAGATTGAACTCGACTCCAAAGAAGGCGTCAGGGCTGAAGCTGGAACCATGACATACATGGAAGGCGACATCCAAATGCAAACATCCACAGGTGGTGGCCTATTTCAAGGTTTCAAGCGGATGCTGACAGGAGCGGGTTTTTTCATTACCACCTTTGTCAACGCCGGAAATCGCAAAGCCCGCGTCGCTTTTGCCGCACCCTATCCGGGTAAAGTAATTCCCCTCGATTTAGGCAAACTTGGCGGTAAATTTTTGTGTCAAAAAGACTCATTTCTCTGTGCCGCCAACGGGATTGAAATTGAGGTAGCTTTCACCAAGCGGCTGGGTGCCGGTTTCTTTGGCGGAGAAGGCTTTATTCTGCAAAAATTACAGGGTAACGGGTTAGCTTTTGTTCATGCGGGAGGAACAATCGTTGAGAAAAATTTGGGAGTTGGCGAAGTGTTGCGGGCGGACACTGGTTGTTTGGTAGCTTTTGCGCCGACGGTAGATTACGATATTCAGTTTGTGGGCGGCTTTAAAAATGCTTTATTTGGTGGCGAAGGCTTGTTTTTAGTCAAGCTAACCGGGCCGGGTAAAGTGTATTTGCAAAGTCTGCCACTCTCGAAGTTGGCTGAGCGGATTATGGCTGCAACTCCAGCTCCAGTAACGAGCACTTCTAACAGTATTTCGTTTGACTTTATGAGCAATCGCGGCTAGTGCTAATGTAGCCCATGTAGGGTGCGTCAGCCCGCAGATTTTTCGGTTTTTCCAGAGACTTTTTACTGACGCACCCTACAACTAAAATTCAGGACAAGTAGTTAAGCAAGGTGCGTCAGCCGGCAGATTTTTCGGCTTTCTCAGAGACGGTTTACTGACGCACCCTACAACTAAAATTCAGGACAAGCAGCAGTTATGTAGGGTGCGTCAGCCCGCAGATTTTTCGGCTAGCTCAAAGACTATAGGCTGACGCACCTTCCAAAGACAATTCAGGACAAGCAGTTATGTAAGGTGCGTCAGCCCGCAGATTTTTCGGTTTTTCCAGAGACTGTTTACTGACGCACCCTACAACTAAAATTCAGGAAAATCAAGAAAAATCAGTTGTTGTATATTGCGGAATTAAAGTTATGAAGGGAAAAGTATTAGAGATAGAAAATTTGACTGTTAGTTTTGATGGTTTCAAAGCCATCAACGGTTTAAATTTCAGCATGGATGCGGGGGAACTCCGAGTTATCATTGGCCCTAACGGTGCGGGGAAAACAACTTTTCTCGATTCGATTACGGGGAAGGTGCAGCCGACGGAAGGGCGAGTGATATTTAAGGGCAAAAATTTGCGCCAATTGTCCGAATATCAGATTGCGCGTCTGGGTATTGGCCGCAAGTTTCAAACGCCGCGAGTTTACTTGAATTTAACGCCGCGCGAAAATTTGGAGCTATCTTGCAACGGCAATAAAAATGTATTTCCAACTCTGTTTAAGCCTGCTCCTGCTGCTGAAAAGCGCACGGTGGCGGGTTTGTTAGAAACTATTGGTTTGGTTGCTAAGGCTGATGTTTTGGCTGGTTTGCTTTCTCACGGGGAAAAGCAGTGGTTGGAAATTGGGATGTTGGTGGCGCAATCTCCTGATTTGTTGTTGGTGGATGAGCCTGTGGCGGGTTTGACTGATGAGGAAACTGTGTTAACTGGAGAGTTGCTGATTTCGCTGGCCGAAAGTCATTCGGTGTTGGTAATTGAACATGATATGGAGTTTGTGCGGCAAATTGCGCGGCAGGTGACGGTGTTGCATCAGGGTGCTGTTTTGTGCGAGGGAACGATGGATGAGGTGCAAAATGACGATCGGGTAATTGAGGTATATTTGGGAAAACCAGAAGAGTGAAGAAGTTCGGCAACGGATTGTGTAACGGATGTAACGGATTACCGATTACTAATTACTAATTATCAAACATATGCTGCAAGTTTCTGATTTGAATGTTTACTATGGCGAAAGTCACATTTTGCGCGGTGTCGATTTAAGTGTTAATGCGGGGCAAATGGTTTGCTTGATCGGCCGCAATGGTGTTGGCAAAACTACTATGCTAAAAACCCTAATGGGCTTGCTGCAACCTCGCAGCGGCACAATTAATTTTGGCGGACAATCTATTGTCTCTAAGTTGACTCACCAGCGGGCTAAATTGGGGATTGGTTATGTGCCTCAAGGGCGCGAAATTATCCCGCGTTTGACTGTTAAAGAAAATTTATTGTTAGGGTTGGAAGCGAAACCAACTCTGACCAAAAATCCTGAAGTTCCTGATGAGATTTTTGAGTTATTTCCGGTTTTGAAGACTATGCTCGATCGCATGGGGGGCGATTTGAGCGGGGGACAGCAGCAGCAGTTGGCGATCGCTAGGGCTTTGATGGGTGAGCCGAAATTGCTGGTTTTGGATGAACCGACGGAGGGAATTCAGCCGTCGATTATTTTAGACATTGAAGCTGCTGTGCGCCGGGTAGTTGCGACTAGGGGAATTTCGGTTTTGTTGGTGGAGCAACATTTGCATTTTGTGCGGCAAGCTGATTGGTATTATGCTATGCAGAAAGGCGGGATTGTGGCTTCTGGAAGCACTAGCGAGTTGAGTGATGAGGTGGTTCAGAGGTTTTTGGCTGTTTGATTTATATTTTTGGACTTATCAATACCAAAGAAACCGGGTTTTTTATGCGATTAAGGGTTTTGATGCAGTAGCTTCGTAAAAAAAACCCGGTTTCTGCCTCTAGGAAAGATTTTGTGATTAATTTTTTCGGCCGTCTGGCATGGTTGTGCCGGCCATGCTGGCTCGATCGATACTAGCGCCATCTATATTAGCATTCCGGAGGTTCGCATTTGACAGATTTGCGTCTCTGAGGTCGCAAAATCGCAAGTCTGCACCGTCTAAATTGGTTCCTGTCAAGTTGGCTTTTCGGAGGTTGGTGTTGCTGATTCTCGCTCCGATTAACTGGGCTCCGCTTAAGTCTGTGCGAGCCATATTGGTGTTGACAAAATCTGAGATCTCGAAGGTACTACCGCTGAGGCTGGCGTCTGATAAATCTGCTCCTGTGACGATCGCATTTTTTAAGCGTATGTTAACTAATTTTATAGCTCGGAGGTCGCAACGGACGCAGCTTTGGGTTAGCAACAGCGTTTCGACGTTGGCGTTGATTTGGTCAATTTGTTGCTGGGAGAACCTTTCGGCAAATTCTGGGGAGACGTAACCGAGCTTTTTGGGATCTTCTGCTTTTGGTTGGGGTGTTGGTGTTTGGGGTGTTGGTGTTTGGGGTGTTGGTGGTTGAGTTGTCGGTGGTTGGGGTATTTGTGGTTGGATGATTGGTGGTTGAGGTGTTGGTGTTTGGGGCGTTGGTGTTTGCCCGATCGCCCTTAGTTGCAGCCCCACCTTCGGATATTCTAGAGTGGCGGCAGAAATTAGCAGGGCGATCGACAGTATTGTGATTTTTTTCATAAATAAATAACTTCTTGCTTGCAAGAATACCATTTACAGCAAATTCTCTGTAAAGATGGTACACTCAATCGAGTATATTAAGCCAAAAATAAAACATTCCTGATTTCAGTCAAAAGTGTTACGGTATGCGATCGCAAATAATTAACCTATGCCTTACAGTAAATTTACTCTCAGCAAAGCTGTAGAGGATTTCAATCTTACGATCGTTGAAGGCGCGCGTTTCTTCCCCGAAATTGCGCCAGTCACTCCTAGTCTTTTGCTTCAGGATACTCTTAAAGAAACGATTCCATGGGCGATCGCAGTCAGCAGTGAAAAAGCTCGATCTGAGGGGATTATCAATCCTGTGTTGCTGGAAGTCAAACGGCAGCTTCAAGGGCAGATTAGCGTTTTTTCCGGCGAAGAATTCAATGTAGAACCGGAGGCTGAACTCACAGGCTATGTGGACTTTCTCCTAAGTCGTTCCCCGGAACAACTATTTATTAAAGCCCCTGCGGTTGTCTTAGTGGAAGCCAAGAAAGAAGACCTTAAACCAGGTTTGGGGCAATGCCTTGCAGAAATGGTTGCCGCTCAACGTTTTAACCAACAAAAGCAACAGCCGATATCGACTATTTACGGAACCGTAACTAGCGGTACAGTTTGGCGGTTTCTTAAACTAGAAGAGCAATGCGTATCTATCGATCTTACTGATTATTCTCTGCTTCCGGTTGAGCAAATATTGGGCTTCCTCGTTTGGATGATGACTGAAAATTGCTAGATATTAGGTTGGGCTAAATAGAGCCAAATTCAGATAAAAAACTTCGGAACCGTCAGGGGCGCGAATCAACTTTTCTATTACCGCAGGTAGTTGCTGTTGGCGGTACAACTCTGGAATTTCGCAGAAACTTTCTTCGGCAATTTCCAAAATCTTCGGCATCTCAGGAATGGGAATTCCCAAGCGATCGCTTTTATTTAAGCTGCAAACAATCAGGTAGTTGCAGTCAGCAATACTCCGACTGCTAGGAAATATTTTAGATAAATTAATCAGGGTAATTAGTTCTTCTTGGTGCCGAACTAAACTTTGACCGCTATCTAAAAAACCGTAGGGATTAAAGTCTTTGACAACACGCTGCACTTTTTCTATAGGAACCGCATAATTAACGTTTCCCAGTTCAAAGGACACAAGTTTTCGAGGAGGAGTTCTGACAGCGCCTTGTTTCTTGCTGCGAAAGCGGCGATTGTAATTCGTGTGAGTCATGCGATTTTTGATTTTTGATTGGGAATCTATTCGTTACCAGGCACTGCTGGGAAATAGTATTTTTTTCTAGGTATGTAGTTGCGCTTCAGCGCTCTTTGTATATATATGAAAGAGCGCTAAAGCGCAACAACGTACCTTTATTTAATGTTTGATTAATTTTGGTATTGCTTCTAAAAGTTGAGATTCACTGTAAGGTTTCGTAAAATATTGATTGGCGCCTAATTCCATTGCCATTTGTCGGTGTTTTTCGCCGCTGCGGGATGTCAGCATGGCTACGGGAATCTTAGCAAACCGCTGGGTCGATCGCATAGAGCGCAATAATTCAAATCCATCCATCCGGGGCATTTCAATATCGACAATCGCCAAACTGCAATCAAGACCATTTTGCAGCTTTTCCAGGGCATCCAAGCCGTCTTTAGCCTGAACTACGCGGTAGCGGGCACGAGTCAGCATCAGAGACAACAACTGCCGAATTGTATAGGAATCGTCTACTACCAAAATCTGGGGCGACTGACTCGAAGTCGGCGCCACTTGTGGCACTTTACCAGACACAGGGGCGATCGAACTATTGGATAAAGGTTGACCCACCAAATCATCCACATCCAAAATAGTTACAACTTTACCGTCCCCCAAAATCGTACTCCCCAAAACCCCGCGAGGCTTGGATAGAGGTGGCGGCAAAGGTTTAACCACAATTTCCTGCTGGCCGATCAGGCGTTCCACGGCCACCGCCAGCATTCCTTCGGTAGAAGCCAAAACCAAGACGGGAATGTGATCTTGAGTCAAAGGGTCTGGAGAGGGGCCATCGGGCCCGACGACGCTGTATTCGAGCAAATCTTGCAGTCGCACCAAACGAATAAATTCATCCCGCCACCACAACATCGGCTGATTGCCGGCGGTGTGAACTTCCGAAGCTTTAATATGCAGAATTTCCTCGACTGCATCTAGCGGTACTGCTATTTTATTGCGATCGGTCTTTACCATCAAAGCCTCAGTAATTGACAGCAACAATGGCAGTTTGATGATAAAACTCGTACCTTTTCCCAGGCGAGAATCCACCTTCACAGTCCCCCGCACAGTCCGCAAATTTGTTCGCACCACGTCGAGTCCGACTCCTCGCCCGGAAAGATCGCTCACTTCCTCGGCAGTGCTGAAACCGGGCCAAAATAGAAAATCATAGAGTTCGGCAATCGAAAATTCTTGGGCTTGTTCTTCCGTCGCTAAACCCTTTTTAACTATTTTGCGGCGAATGATTTCCGGGTCAATACCTTTACCGTCATCGGCGACAGTAATAATAGTTTGGCCGCCTTGGTGGCGGGCTTCGATTTCAATTTGACCGCTGGCGGGTTTGCCAATTGCTTGCCGAACTTCGGGCATTTCGATGCCGTGGTCAAAAGCGTTTCTTACTAAATGTACCAAGGGATCGCGCAAAGCGTCGAGCAAACTTTCGTCAATTTTGGTATCCCTTCCTACTAACAGCAGGTTGACATCTTTATCGTAGGTGAGGCACATATCCCGAAGCGCCCTCGGTAAGTGGTCTACGGCGCGACTGAAACTCACGACTCGCAACTGCATGACGCGGCTGCGAAGTTGTTCGGTGATGCGGCGCAGTTGGTCGGTACTGCGCTCGAATTTCATTGCTAAGGTGTCTAATTTGGTGGCGGATTGAGAAATTGCTTCGGCGGTTTCGATGACTTCTGCGGCGGTTGAGTGGAACTCTGTATAACGATCCATCTCTAAGATATCGAAGTGAGAATGGTCGATCGAGGATTTGTCGTTAACAATCAGTGGAAATTCTGTTTCATATCCTGCAAGTTTTCCTAATCCCGAATTGCCGTTTCCTCCTCTCCAGTCTGCAAAACTCAGTCTGTCGTATTCTTCGCGCAACTGGCCGCCGAATTGATTTAAATCTACGATACTGCGGCGGATGCGTTTGACTTCGCCGCGCAATTCGGATTCTTGCAGTTCCAAATTTGTACGGTTGATGACTAATTCTCCGACCAGATTCACTAATTCTGTTAACCGTTCTAAGTCTACGCGGATTGTTGGTCGCTGCGGGTTGGGGAGGGGGGGAGAGGGAGAGAGGGGAGAGGGGGAGAGGGGGAGAGGGGGGGAGGTTTCGGATGTTTGTGATTCGTTTGGGGGTGGGGGGGAGATTTGGGGGAGTTCGTTAGCGCAGCCCTCGAAGAGGATCGCCCTTCCGTCTAATAGCTGCTGGCGTGCGGTTTGCAACGACTGGGCGATCGCCCAACCCTCGGACTGCAACCGCTGTAAAGTCAAATCTGGAGAGTCGATCAAATCTCTGAGGGGTTCAGCGACTTTCCCAAAATCCGGCAATTGCAGCATTCCAGCCAAGCCGGAGAGTTGGTAATAAACCTGGTTGAGGGCGGTGACGCTTTTTGGCAAATCTGCCTCCGAAGCTTGGGAAAGCTCAGTTTCTAGGCGATTGAAGATTGGCGGCAATTCGTGTTCAAAAATCAGTTTCAGGGTTTCCGGGGCTGCCGATCGACTGGCTGCGGGGACTGGCGGCGGCCCCGGCTTGCCGTACTTTGCCTCGAACTGGGCATGAATTTGGGCGATCGCCTCCAGGTTTGACCTTTGATCGGGAGTGCTGACATCCGAGTGGTGAATTGCTTCGGCCGCTATCTTTTTGAGAGCATCCACCCCTTGCAGCAAAACAGTTATAGTGACCGGTTCCAGGGCCGACAAGTCCGTGCGATCGCGCAAAATGACAAAACAGTCCTCCAGCGTGTGAGCCGCCGCCGACACGTCTTGAAAGCCCAACATCGAACCCGCACCTTTAATCGAGTGAGCGGCCCGAAACATTTCTTTAACACCCGCTTGTCGCCCTTTCAAATCTGCGCCTTCCATCGCCAGCAGGTGAGTTTCCATTGACTGGAGAAACTCTTGCGTTTCTGCGGTAAAAGCATCTATTAATTCGTTTAAATCATCATCATCCATATATAGCAGTTGACAGTTGACAGTTGACAGTTGACAGTTGAGAGCTTGCCGTGAGCGTAGTCGAATGGTTGACAGTTGACAGTTACAAGGTACGGGAATCAAACCGTTTATGCTATAGGGTTCTAAGCTCTATTCATCAGGTTATTTATGTGAGCGCCGGATGTGGCGGTTGCTATAAATATGAATATCGGTGCCCAGTACTTTTGAACTATTACCGATAACCTCGGTTTTTTATTAATCCTTTGAACTCAACAAAATTTCTTTCGTTATTTCCGATTGCAAGCCAAGTTGTTGCCGCACTGCTTGCAATGATTTTCCTCTTTTTGCCTTCGGACGATCGCTTGGAGCCGGCACATCGTCAGCAGAAATAACTGGCTTTTTTAGAGCAGCCAGGAGTTGGTTTAATTCTGCTTGAAGTTCTGCCAATGATTCTCCATAAGGTGCAGTTTCTTTTTCCGAGCAGGCTGCGATCGCACCCGTATCGTCATAATACACCGTGCGAATTGTGTACCCGCCATCCTCAAAAAATACTCGATAATCCCAGTTCATCATAGTTCTTCCTCTTCCCCTTGAAATATGTATTTATTCCCAGGCTTGCCAGCGATGCGCTCTATACTGACAATTTTAACTTGCTGCTCAACGTTGTACAAAACGCGATATAGCCCCACTCTCAATTCCCATTCTGCTGTATTGTTTGGACGCAGGGGTTTCCGGTTGCGCGTCTCCGTAGTGGGTTCATAACAAAGGTTAGCTTCAATACCGTCAACAATTACATTCTGTTCGTGTTTTTTAAACCACTGCAAATCCTCAATTGCTTGGTCTGTAAACTCGATTTCAAACACGATAGCTGCACCTTAAAATATTCCAAATACCGATCTATGCTAGCATTCATCATCGCACACTGTGACTTCTTAAGGGGAGCCTCTTAATATCATCTCCGAAAAGGATGACCCTAATAAGATTGGTTTGTAGTGAGGACTTTAGTCCGCATCCATAGAAGGACTAAAGTCCTCACTACAAACCTTTGACTAATAACTAACTGCGGAAATTAGCCACCGACTTTTGCAATTTGCTGACAGAACCGGATAAATCATCAAGCGATGCTTTGACATCGGAACCTTTTTGGGCAGTTGTATTTGCAATCTCATTGACTTGCTGCATACTGTTAGAAATCTCCTCAGCCGAAACAGTTTGTTTAGCCGAAGCGCGAGTAATATTCTGCACCAAAGCATTCATTTCTCGACTAACTTCGATGATGGCATTCAGGTGAGTTTTAGCTTCGCTTGCTAGCTTAGTACCTTCCACTACCTCCAGTGTTCCCGATTCCATTGCCTTCATCACGCGGCTGATTTCTTCTTGAATTGTACCCACAATTTCCGAGATTTCCTCAGTCGCGCCGGCCGATCGCTCTGCCAACTTCCGCACCTCTTCGGCGACAACCGCAAAACCTAAACCTTGTTCGCCGGCTCTGGCTGCTTCAATCGTAGCATTGAGAGCTAACAAATTGGTTTGGGAAGCAAGCTGAGAAATCGAAGTGACAATTTTGCCGATTTGTTGCGAAGATTCGCCCAAACGCTTCATCATTTTTGAGGTAGAGGCGATCGTCAACCGGAGCTCGTTAATGCCTTCGACAGCGCGATCGACCGCCATACCGCCGACTTCTGCGGTGTGAGAAGACTGCTGAGCAACGGTTTCGGCGCGCACCGAAACATCTCGCACGTCGCGGATCGAATTCACGATTCGCTCGATTTCCCGCATGATTGCAGATATTTTTTCTGCTTGAACTTCCGCCTGTTGAGTGAGTTCGCTGGTATTGTTAATTGACTCGCCAGTGGCAGATGTTACCTGTTCGGCTAAAGTTTGAATTCCCGTTACCACCTTCCGCAGAGAACCAATTAAAAAGTTAAAAGAGTCGGCGACAGCACCTAAAACGTCATTCGTTACTTCCGCCCTGACTGTCAAATCCCCTTGAGCTGCGCCTTTAATTTCTCCCAACAGTTTGAGGACTTGCTGCGTCATCGAATCGGCTTCAGCTTTGCGTTCGGCTGCAAATTTTTCCAGTCCTTCCTCTGCCTCTTTGCGCTCGGTAATGTCAAAGCGGATGGCGATATATTTGACT
Source organism: Microcoleus sp. PH2017_34_RAT_O_A (assembly GCF_020737885.1). Taxonomy (NCBI): domain Bacteria; kingdom Bacillati; phylum Cyanobacteriota; class Cyanophyceae; order Oscillatoriales; family Microcoleaceae; genus Microcoleus; species Microcoleus sp. PH2017_34_RAT_O_A. The sequence continues at coordinate 57,438 of NZ_JAEQDD010000005.1, forward strand.
ATGGTACCGCTAGTATCGAAGATGGGGGCGATCGTGGAATCTACCCAATAAAACGAGCCATCTTTGCGCCGATTTTTGATTTCCCCTTTCCACACCAAACCGCGAGAAATTGTCAGCCACATTTCGGAAAAAAATGCTTTGGGATGGTAGCCAGAATTGACAATGCGGTGGTCGCGGTGCAGCAGTTCTCCCATGCTGAAACCGGATATTTGGGTGAATCTTTCGTTAACGTAAGTAATTATGCCTTTGAGGTCAGTTTCGCTGACGATCGCAGCTTCATCGAGGGCATTTTGCCGCGTTTTGAGTTCTTGCAGCAAGCGTTCCTGTGCCTCGGCCAACTGCTGCATCTGCTGCTGCGATGCTTTTTCCTGGGTGACGTTGCGGCAAACGACTACACCACCTTTAATTGCTCCTGTTTCGTCTTTGAGCGGCCGGCCGTTAATTTTGACCCACAGGCCCTCAGGCTGGGCTGCGTGGCGGGTGAAAATATCTACATCGTCAACGGATTCTCCTCGAAGCGTGCGTACTAAAGGGATGTCGGCTGTGGGATAGGGAGTGACGGTATCGGGCAAAAATACACCGTATTTTGCCGCCCACTCGTTGGGGAGAGCATCTGTGGAACCCGAGCCAAACATATTTGTAGCGGCGGGGTTGAACAACACAAAATTGCCATTGGCATCGGCAGCAACCACGCCGTCGCTAATGCTGTTAATTAGCAGTTGCAAGAGATTGCTTTGCCCTCTAAATTCCTCTTCAGAACGGGCTAATTGGGCTGTTGTTTCTTGCAGTTGACTAATTGTTTGTTTGCTTTCGGTAATGTCGCGCGCGACTGCATACATGATCTTTTCTTCTATTAGCGGTCGCGATTTCCAGGACAGCCATTTGTAGGAACCGTCTTTGCAGCGGTAGCGATTTTCAAAAGATATTGTTTCGGCACCGCCGGCTACTTTTGCCGTTTCTGCCAAGGTTTTTTCCACGTCTTCGGCATGGACAAAATCGATAAAAGATTGGTTTTGGAGTTCTTCTACTGTGTAGCCGAGGGTTTTTGCCCAAGCGGGATTGAGACGCTTGAATTTGCCTTCAAAATCGGCAATGCAAAGCAAGTCTAGGGACAGGGTGAAAAATCGATCGCGCTCTGCTTCGGCTTTTTTGCGATCGGTAATTTCGATCGCCACACCGCCAACACCGATCGGTTTCCCGTCCTCTCCGGCCAAAGGAAAGTAAGAAGCCAGCCAATCTCGGATTACGCCCGGTTGATTGACGGTTGTACCTGCAACCTCAATATTTAAAAGCGGCTGGTTGTTTGCCAAAACCCCCTGCAAAATCGGCTGTAGAGTATCGACCATTTCCGGTATCACTTCTCTGACGGTTTTGCCTAGGTGTTCGGCAACTGAGACGCCGGTCGTTTCGGCCAAACTTTCGTTGACTTGCACGAACCGCAACTGCTCGTCAAAAATAAACATCGAGGCTGGGGCGGCGGCGAAAAATGCGTCAAAGCGGGATTGACGCAAAACTAATTCTCGTTCTAGGGCTTTGCGATCGGTAACTTCCAGAACGAAAGCACCGATACCAAGGGGTTTGCCGTCCTCTCCCGGCAAAGGAAAGTAAGAAGACAGCCAATCCCGCACCACATCTGGGTGGGCAGTGGTAGCGTGGGAGACTTCGAGATTTAAAATCGGTTCGTTGGTACTCAAAACCTGCTGGTACAGCGGGCCGAGAACCGGTGCCATTTCCGGTTCGGCTTCCCATAGGGTTTTGCCGATGTATGCTGAAGCCGGCTGGCCCCCGAGTTCGGCTAATTTTTCGTTGAACTGCATGAACCGCAGTTGGTCGTCGGTGATGAACATTCCCGCTGGTGCTGCGGCGAAAAAGGCATCAAAGCGAGCTTGACGCAAAGAAAGCTCTCGTTCTAGGGCTTTGCGATCGCTCAGATCGCGGCCTTCTGGAATTAATAGCACGACTTTGTCGCTCTCGTCTTTGATGGGTTTGAGGGAGAAGTCAAGGGTTGCGAGGAAACCCCCGGTAAGTAGGACTTCCGCTTCGTAGCGAACTACCTCGCCGGCGGCGGCTTTGGCGACAGCTTCTCGTACCTGTTGCTTGACTTCTGGGGAAATCTGCCACCACGGGGTTTCCCAAAACGGCTTGCCTACTACCTCTTCAATCCCCACCTCAGCGGCAAGGAGGGCTGTTTGGTTGATTTCCAAAACAGTACCGTCTGGCTCTAGCAGCCCCATGAATTGTAACGATTGGTCGAAAATGGCTCGGAACAGTCTTTCGCGATCGCGCAGCATTTCTTCTGCCCGTTTGCGATCGCTGATGTCGCGGGTAACTGTTGCCAACCCCATCGGCTCTCCTGTTTCTGGGTGTTTGACTGTAAATACGCTGTAGTCAACGGGAATGCGATCGCCGGTGCGAAAGTGCTTCAACCGAAACTCGCCCCGCCAAGAGCCAGTCTCCATGACGCACGGCATAATTTCTGCTGTGAATTGCTGGAGGTCTTCTGGAAAAAAGAATTCCCCCGTATTCTTAGTTTTGAGTTCTTCGGGAGAGTTGAGTCCCACTAGCTTAATGCCAGCGGAGTTCAGGTAAAATGGCTCTCCCTCCATTGTTGCCATCCCGATAAAATCCGAGCTACTTTCGACGATCGATCTCAATCTTTGATTTTCGATTTCGGCTTGCTTGCGGCCTGTAATGTCGTTGTTAGTTTCTAAAATTGCTTTGGGTTTTCCCTGTTCGTCTCGCTGCAAATTCCAGCGGCTGAATACGGTAATTTTGGTGTCGTAATTGGTGGTGTGAATCAGTTCTCCTTCCCAATAATCCCGCTCTGCTAACTGTGCCAATATTATTTCTAAAGGCTGGGGGAAGATGGTGTGAAATAGAGTGTGGGTGAGTTTACCCAAAGCTTCTTGTTTCGTGAAGCCGTACATTCTCTGGGCGCCTTGGTTCCAATAATTAATCGTGCCGTCAATATCCCGAACAATCAAAGCATCGCTGGCAAGGTCGAGCATTTGCAAGTTCTGCTGCAAGGCTTGTTCGGTGCGCTTGCGTTCTGTAATGTTGCGGGCGATCGTTGACATAAATTCAACTTCTCCGCTCTGGGATTTGTGGGCAATAATTACTTGGGAAACGGGTATTTCTTCGCCGTCTAAAGTCTGCCAAATTGTCTCGCCGCTCCACACCCCGTCCCGGCAAGCTGCGGGGATACCAACTTCCATCAGAGTGTCCATACTTTTGGGCGATGTTACGTCAGAAATACTAATTCCGGCTAAATCTGAGTCCTTGCCAACTCTCAACATTTCTCTGGCTGCGCGGTTGAGATAGATGCTGCGCTGTTGGGAGTCTGCCATCCCTACCCAGTCGGTGGTGGTTTCTAAGATTGCTTTGAGCCGCAATAGTTCTTGTTCGGATTCGCGCCGTTGTGTGATGTCGCGCGAGAAGCCGAGAACGCCTAGAATCTTGCCTTCTGCGTCTTTGAGGGGCGATTTTTGGGTGTCGAAGATGTGTACTTTGCCGTCTGCTAAGGAGGCAATGTCGTTGGGGTTATGGACTTCCTGACCGTTGAGTACGGCTGTGTCATCAGCGCGCCAGCCTTTAACTTGTCTTTGAGGATCTGTTTGGGTATGGAAGTTGCCGAATATTTGCTCTGTGGGTACGTTGAGTTCTAGGTCATCTTTGCCTAGCATTTCTGCTTGGGTTTTGCCGAAGGCGGCGGCGAAACCTGCGTTGACTAGGCTGTAGCGGAAGTTTCGATCTTTGACGAAGATCAAGTCTGGGGTAGCGTCAATAACTGTTCGCAGCAAGTTTTGGGAGCTTTCAGCCTCGGCGAGTGTCTCCCGCAGTTGTTCTTCCATACGCACCCGGTTGGTGATTTCTCTAATGGCGCAAACGAGGACTTTGCTGCCGCCGGCATCTACAAAGGTAGATTTTTTGACCGACAGAAAACGGGTATTTCCGTCCGGTTCAGTAATGGTTTCTTGGGTTTCGCTGCTGGTGTTTGCCCAGAAAACTAATTGGTTTTTTTCTTCATATATGTCTGCTTGTTCTTTGGGCAAGAAGTCGCGGTAAGCTTTGCCAATTAGTTCCGATCTGCTGCGACCGATGTATTGACAAAAGGCATCATTTAATGCTAGCCAGCGGTGCTGTTCGTCTTTGACATAAATCGGGTCAGGGATGGTGTTGATGATGTTGTTTAAAAATTGTTCAGAGGCTTTTAATTGCTCTTGAACAGCGGTGCGATCGCGAACTTCCTGTTGCAATAGTGCGTTGGTTTGCTGAATCTGCTCGGTTCTGTCATTGACTCGCTGCTCTAGTTCTGCGGTTAGCTGCTGCAATTTGGCTTCTGTCTGTTTGCGCGCTGTTATGTCGCGGCCTTCCGCGAGAATTTGAAATACTTCTCCTGTTTCATTTAACAGGGGCTTAAATGATATGTCAATTACTGTCACCTGGTTGTTGGCTCCGGTGATTTCGTATTCTTCCCGTACAAACTTGCCTGCCGAGACTTGTTTAATGTTGGTTTTGAGGCGCTGCTGGTTGGTTGGGGATGATGCCCACCAAGGTGTGTGCCAAAATTTTAGCCCCAGCACTTCTGATGGTTCCAAATCGCCCAATTCTAATGCTGTCTGATTTGCTTCGATCAGAGTGCCGTCTGGGTTCAATAATGCGATTAGTTGAAAAGCTTGGTCGAAGATTGCCTGAAATCGCTGGGTTGTTTCGCTGAGGGCTTGTTCTGTTGCTTTTTTGGAGGTAAGAATTTGGGTGGAACCTACTAAGAATTGGTAGCGGTTGGACAGACTCAAAAAGGCGATCGCCGGAATGACAGTTATCCAATCCGATACAGTTTGTGCCACATGGGAGTGCGGCAATCCCAGGTATTCGGCTGCGTGGCCGCTGTGGCCGAAAGCGCAGCTCCAAAATATGGCTGCTGTGACTGTGGCGAAGATGTCGAACCCGAATTGACGGTTTCGCCACAAACCTAAGCTGATTAGCGAGGCGATCGCAAAGTAACAGAAACAAATAATACAATTGGCAATCCCAGCTACCAGCGAAATAGAAAAGTCAGGTAATGTCAGGGTGAATGTCGTGGCGATCGAACTATAGATAAAATTCATGATAAAATTAAGAATTGGTAAATTAAAGGCGATCGATTTTAGATTTTAGATTTTAGATTGACTCCATATTCTTCCTTTGTCAATTGTCAACTGCCTAAAAACCTCACTGTCAACTGTCAACTGTCAACTGTCAACTGCCAACTGCCAACTGTCAACTGTCAACTGCCAACTGTCAACTGTCAACTGTCAACTGTCAACTGTTTAATTACCAGCGTTCGGAATGGGCGATCGCCTCGACATCCACTATCATTAGCAAGCGTCCTTCGGAATTGTACAAACCTTTTAAGAAGGGAGCCAAGTCGGGACTGACATCTACTGCTGAGACAGTGCGATCGGGATTTAGAGACAAAACTCCTTCGACACGGGAGACAGCCAAGCCCATCCGCATTTTCGACAATCTCACATCTCGCGGATCGGGCGCTTCCACCACTAAGATGCGGCTGCTTGGGTGGTGGGTGTCAACCGGATCGAGCCCAGCAAACCGTCCGAAGTCTGCTGCTGCTAGGATTTCGCCCCGCAAGTTGGTTAATCCCAACAAAAATGGCAGGGTGTTAGGAACTGGGGAAATCGGTTGTTCGTTGAGGGAAAGAACTTCCCGCACTGCTTCTAACTCTACGCCAAAGAGACTGCCTCCTTGACCGAAAAGGAGAAATTGCTTTGTTCCACTTGTCTGATTCCCCGCCGCCTGGGTAGCAGTTGTTTTCATTCCTGATTTTTTGTTTCTAGTGTATCTTACAAATGAGGAATTTGCTTTGCTAGGAAAGCCGATCGCTCCGAGAGTTTATCTGGATCGGTTTTACAGGATCAAATGGTTAAATAAATAGCGGGCTGGGCAACTGGAATGATTTCTCTAATATATCTACCACTTTTAAGGAATTTAGAAACCATGTTTGTTGAAAAAAAAACTGGGTTTCTCGCTATGATATTTGGTGAATGCTACTGAACACTTGATATAGCACAAAAGAGTGTGAGTGAGGTCAAGCGCGATTACCAATTACCTATTGCCAATTACCTCACTATTAGGAGAACGGCTATATTAGACCTCTTGCAAAAAAAATATATGTTATCCTTAAAAGTTTGCTCAAGTTTAGGTCAAACTTTGAATTATGGGGTTGATTGGCATCTCCTTAAACTTGTTCAGCCTGCTAGATTATAAAATTGTCTAAACTTTCTATAATAGCACAAAATTATTTTGCAAGAGGTCTATTTTGTTTAAGCCCAAAGCAGTCGCTGCACGATGTTGACGAGTTGCTGAGGCTCAAATGGTTTGCTGACGTAAGCATCGGCGCCTAAATCGGTTCCCCAAGCTTTATCGATATCGGTGTTTTTATGAGTACAAAATACTACTGGCAAGTGTGCAGTGGCGCGATCGCCCCGCAATTCTCTGATCACTTCAAATCCGTTCATTCGCGGCATCACTACGTCTAACACCACGAGATCCGGCGGCACTTCTCGGATCAGGGCGATCGCTTCTTCGCCGTCACCAGCCCGGATCACCTGCATTCCGGCATCTTGAAGAATGCGACAGATGATTTCCAGTTCGCTGGGAACATCGTCCACTACTAAAATTTTTGACATAATTTCACACTTCCTTACTATTGTTCACGGCGGATAATCTCGCTCCAGAAGCTGCTGGGGTGATGGCTTTCGCCCCGCTTCACTACGGTTATTTGATTGCGCCATTTTGCAAACAAATCAATGCACTTCTAAATACAATATAGCCGGTCACATAGCCTCAGCGAAGAAGGAAGAAGGAAGAAGGAAGAAGGAAGAAGGAAGAAGGAAGAAGGAAGAGGGAAGAAGGAAGAGGGAAGAAGGAAGAGGGAAGAAGGAAGAGGGAAGAAGGAAGAGGGAAGAGGGAAGAAGGAACAAGAAAGAGGGAAGAATAAGCCAGAATAAGCCAGAATAAGCCAGAAAGAAGAAGTCCGATGAAGTCGGAAGAGAAAAAAAGCTATCCCTGCCTCCGTGACTTCCGTGTCGCGAATCAAGGGAATTGGGAATTCCCAATTCCCACTTAAGAATGAGAATTAAATAACTTACACAAGTTTGTGGGGTGGGCGGGAGAGCCCGTCCAAAAAGGGCGGGCTCTCCCGCCCACCCCACAATAACAATTAAAATTGTAAGTTATTTAATTTGCGATCCTTAGCCGCATTTAAGCTTCGATAATTACTCGCAAATTGCCGCGTTTTTTCATCACCCGACAAGCGGTTGAGGAACCAGATCTCTCAAATTCCAAATCTAGCAAAGTTGAGCCTATCCTTAAGTTGTTTAGCGACAACTTATTAATCGATTCTGGTAAGGCTGGATCGATAATTCGCAGTTGGTTGTTAGGGGCATCGGGAACTAAATTTAACATCATTTGCAACAGTTGAAAAATGCTGCCAGTTGCCCAAGCTTGGGGCGAGCAAGCTACAGGATACTGCACGGGGCGATCGCTCTGGCTGTTGCGCTCGTAGCCGCAAAAAAGTTCGGGGGGACGCTCGTAGGGTTGCAGCAAAGTCATGTCAAATAAGCCTTGAGCTACTTCTAGGGCTTGTTCGACTCGGCCGAGCGATCGCAATCCCATAGCTGTCAAAGCGTTGTCGTGCGGCCAGACTGAGCCTGTGTGGTAGCCTATGGGATTGTAGGCGGGAGATAAGGAGGATAGGGTGCGAATTCCCCAACCGCTAAACATATCTAGGGCTTGCAATCTTTCAGCTACGCTGCGAGCTTTTTCTCGCGACAAAATGCCGAGGTGCAAACAGTGTCCCGGATTTGATGAAATGCTGTCTACAGGTTTGCCTTGGCCGTTTAATGCTAGGGCGCAATAATCTAAATCTTCGATCCAAAAATCGCGGTTGAATCGGGTTTTTAGGTCTTTTGCTTCTTCTAGCCAGCGATCGCATAAATCGATGCGTTTCTTGATGCGGGCAATCTCTGCCAGCCTGGTTTTGGCAGCGTAAACGTAGGCTTGGACTTCGCAAAGGGCGATCGCTCCTTCTGCAATGACGCCCGATCGGTTGACGATGCAATCTCCCGAGTCTTTCCAGCCTTGATTTGCTAAGCCGCGCTGGGATTTTTTGTAATAGCTGAGGTAGCCTGTGGCGGCACATTTGCGATCGATCCATTCCATCGCTGCCAAAGCATTTGGCCACAAAAGATCTAAAGTTTGGCTGTCGTATGTCCAGGCGTAATATTCAGCGTAAAGCATCAACCACAAAGGCGTAGCATCGACTGTTCCGTAATAGGGAGTGTGGGGAATTTCGTTGCAGCGAGCCATTTCTCCCATGCGAATTTCATGCAGTATTTTGCCCGGTTCTTCGTCGCGCCAATCGTCGTCGGTTTTGCCTTGATAGTGAGCTAAGGTTGTCAGAGTTTGTCTGGCTAAACTTGGATCGAGAATTAAGATTTGAGCAGCGGCGATGATGGAGTCGCGCCCGAATAATGTCGAGAACCAGGGAACTCCGGCTGAAATTGCTTTGCCTTTGCCAAAGGTTTGTCGTAGGGAATAAATGTCTTGTTCGGCGCGTTTTAGGAGTCGATTAAAGGTGTTTTTATCTGACTTAATTCTGGTAATTTCGGTCAGCCATTCTCGCTCTTCTAAAAGTTCCGCTGCTTTGGCTTGAACTAGGTTTACGGGAGTGGTAACTTGGGAGATCGATTTGCCGTCGATCAGCATTTTGAGCCGATATCCCAATTTGATTGCTTCGTGGGATTTTAGGGAGATGCGCCATACTGCTGTATTCCCCTGAAACAGTGATGGTGGCTGGTTGTAAAACTCGATCCGAGATTCCATTACTAAGCCGTCTAAACCTTGGTAGGCAAGGGTTAAATCTTGTTGAAGATCGCAGAAAGGATATGGGGCGATCGCTCGATCGCCGATCGAGTTTTTTGCTGATTCTTGAATTGGCACATTTGGGTTTTCTACTGCCGGATTTTCACCGTGGCTATTGCCGTTTGCAGCGTCAGGAAAAGCTGCTTTGTCTGCAAATTCGCTGGGGGATGCTCCGTCGGTTTTTTGGGGCATCAGGCGCAGGAGTTTCCCGCGCTGGGAGCGGCCGTAACCCCGGACTTCAAATAAGTCTAAGAAATCTGAGCTGAAGCTGAGACTTATTTCAAAGCTGACTGGTTTTGTGGTGAAGTTGGTGATTTCTATTTCTTCAAATAAACCGCCGTTGAGCACCATTTCTCGCCTGATGCCGATGGTTTCTGCCTGGATGCGATCGTCAATGCGGGGATTTGAGCACAAAACTGTTTGCAGGTAGCCTTTTTCGGCGTTGCTGCTGAGCAAAATTGGCGATCGCCCTTCTATTTGCAATTCTAGGCGGCTGAGGAAGCGCGTGTCGTGGCAAAACAACCCAAAGCTAGACACGTTGTCGTCTTCTAAGCAGCCTGAGATGTTGCCGAGGGTGTCAGTAATCAGGAATAAATCATCGTCTTTGAGGGTGAGTGTTGGTTGAGGTCGATCGGCGATCGCGCAAGGCCACTCGGTTACGGGTAACTCCGCAGCAGCGACAAATGTTTTTCCTTCTATTTCATAGGTATCGGTCATTTTTACAAAAAGTGGATTCCCAGCTTTCAAAAGTTTAATTTTCTTGAGCTTTTGACTCTTGACTTTTTGGCATTAAATTTTGACACGAAGCACCCTGATGTAATGCTTCACTATTAGCATCATACCATTTTTTTCAACTGATGCCAGCAAATAGTTGACTTCCTAAAATGAATTTAATTTTTATTAAATCCAGACTAAAAAGTGAAGTGCTCGGTAAAAAATCAGCATGATATCGACCAACTAATACAGCAGTTTTTAATAGACTTATTGCAAAAATAGCTAGGACGGGCTAGAAGCCCATCCCACATTTTTTTCTTGTGGGATGGGCTTCTAGCCCGTCCCAAAAAATTAATTAAAAAAACTTTTGTAATATTATCTAATCTTCTGAAATACATTAGGGACATGGCAATGCCGTGTCCTTCTTCCTCTTGCTGCTGAGAATCTTCTACTGAAAGTTCGAGCCTGTTTTACGACAACTAAAATGACAATTAATTAAACTCAGGTAAAAACCGGGTGTTTCCATAAAACAACCCGGTTGATTGAATGTGGTAAGTAAATTTTGGATAACTAAACCCGCCTTGCGTTTAATTTGTCCTCGCCCAGCTATCTGCCGTGCAGTTCTAATTCTGTCAAATGATGCGCGTGACCGTTTTGAGAAAATCGCTCTTTTAAAATTTGTCGGTAAACTGCTTCATAGCCATCGACCATTGTTTTAACGCTGAAGCGATCGATCGCGTGTTGGCGACAAGCGCTGCGATCGAGTTCTCGGGCCGGTTCGATGGCGGCGATACATTCTGCCACGCTTTCGCACAGAAAACCCGTTTTTTCGTGAACAATAACTTCGGAAGTCGAGCCTAATTTCATGGCAATTACGGGCGTTCCCGTTACCATGGACTCAATCATGACTAACCCGAAAGGTTCGCGCCAAGTAATCGGAAATAATGTGGCGACTGCACCGCCCATCAGCACGCTTTTTTGGGCGTGGTTGGCTTCGCCTAAATATTCTATTTGCTTGCCGTCAATGTGCGGCTTGATTTCTTGCTCGAAATATTCGCGATCGACAATATCGACTTTGCCGGCAATCTTTAAATGCCAGCCGGAAGCCTTAGCAATTTCTATGGCTAAATGAGCACCTTTTTCGGGCGAAATACGACCGAGAAAAGCTAAATAAGGAGGATTGTCCGGCTGCGGGTGAAATTCGTAAGTCGCCGGATCGATGCCGTTATAAACTGTGGCGACGTAGTTGAGATTTAGTCTTTCTTCCCGCTGAGAGTTAGAAATACTTAGATAGGGCTGAGTGCGGGCCAAGCTAAACATCTTCTCGTTGTCTGGGGTAAAAATGCCGTGGAGGGTGTGAACTGTGGGCGTTTTTACTAAGTGCGAGTAAGACAAAGCTGTGCAGCCTACGTGGGAATGAATGATATCAAATTCTCCGGCTTTTCCATATACTTTGCTCAGTTGCATCATATCGTAAATGCCGTATTCTTTAACGGTGGGATCGAGACGCAGCGCTCTGGGGTGAACTGATTCTAAAGTAGCAGAAGTAATTGAATCGCCGGAGGCAAATAAGGTGACTTCATGTCCCCTTCTGACTAATTCTTCGGTCAAGAGGCTGACCACCAGTTCAATTCCTCCGTAAGCTGGGGGCGGAACTCGCTCGAACAGGGGGGCAATTTGGGCAATTCTCATCACAAACCTTCTAATTTTATTTACTGTAAAATTTCCTACGCGATTGAGGATTGTTACACTAGGTAGTGTTAGCAACTTCTCTTAACTTTTAAGTTACTGTCGCGCACAACTAAATTTAATAACAATTTACAAATTTAGTCTATGCTACTTGAGAGGGAGATTGTGATTTCAGTTGACAGTTGACAGTTGACAATTGACAGTTGAGTGCGACCTCTACCTGGAAGTCCGAGGATGGGAGTAATGAATAGTCTGATTTTAATTTCTCAAGGGCGATCGGGCTTTGGGCTTTAAACCAATTCTTTCGGGTAGGGCGATCGCACTTGTGTGCTTCTTTTTTGAGTTCACAGGACTACTGCCGCACGGACAAGCTAGCTTGACTTCTGCCGAAAGAGAGCATAACGCCCAACCCCAGCTAGTTTTCCCAGTCGTACCTTCCCTGAATATCGAAAATTGTGTAAAATATTACAATCACAGAAATGACGCGCGGGCGAGCCAATCAACGGGGTTTTCAATTGCGATCGATCGCACACTTGCGAGAGATTTATGTACAAAAGTCGGTTGAAAGTTGACAGTTGACAGTTGACAGTTGAAAGTTGACAGTTGACAGTTGACAGTTGACAGTTGACAGTGACTTCTACATGGAAGGAATATAGTGCAATACCGTTTACTTAAGACAGATCCCCCCTAACCCCCCTTGAAAAAGGGGAGTAGGGGGTGGGACAAGAATGCTCTCAAAGTCCCCCTTCTTAAGGGGGATTTAGGGGGATCTCCGGCGCATAAATAGTGTTAAGTCAACCGTATTGGAATATAGTGCTGTCGCGAACTCGCAAGTTGTAGAATACGCGAGCTCTTGCGTGCTCGCACTATAATAAAAAAATGCTTTTCGCAAAACAGAGATGCTCCCCTTTAAACCAATTCTTTCTGGTCAAAAATTGCATCATGCTAGTGCAGCAACTTTATAGCAAACAAATTATAAATATGAGCGTTCAGTTTCGCCAAATTCAACTACCGGAAAATCCCAGCCAGCGGCTGCCAGAAAAAATCAAAGATTCGGGAAATTTTGTACAGAAAAGCAAGCCAAATATTAGCGAAGTGCAAGCAGGTGTTTTGCGAGGAATGGCAGAAATTATAGCAGATATTGAGGGCGATCGAGCTGACAGTATTACTCCTCTAGAATGGACTTATTGTCTCTGGGCTAAATCTCAATGGGATCTGAAAAATCCCGTGAAGCGAAGCTATCCCGTAGGGAATCGCACCAGAGAAATATCTCAAGCTATTTGGCTGGTAGCTCAGAACAATGTGCGCCTGAAACAGCAGTTGTTGTGGCGTTTGGCGCTGCATTACAGCCACCAGTTAGAAAATCCTGTTTCTAGCAATGCTCCCGCCCTCGATCGAGCTTTGGTAGAGTGCTTTGCCGACTTTGCCAATACAGCGACTGGCACCGATGCTTTGCCAGTACAAATCATTAAAATACTGACCCGCGATTTACCGGATTACGAGCTAGCAAAATTGACTTGGCAATACCTAAAAACCCCTGTAGAACTATTAGGAAAAGCTCAGTTACCCGCAAGTATCCCCGTAGTCGATCGCGCCGGGCCACACCTTGCCGGAATTTTTGCCAAAAATCAGGTTGCCGATTTGTCGGGTGTAGAATGGCTGCTCAGGTGCTTGAAGGAAATGCCACCAGCGTCGCAACTTGCAGCAGTTGAAGAGTTGTTAGTTAAAATTTCGAGCGATATTCTCAAAAATCAACGGCCGAAATTGGTTGAGTGGGTGCGAGACGAATATTATCCGAAATTGCAGTTACTTTCGGCTCCCGCTCAAGAGTCGCTGAGGCGATGGATTGGCGGACTAAATTACAGTTATTTCCAGAAAACAATCGATTTGGTGGCGCGGATGCTGCGGCTGTCTGATGCGGAAATTAAGCAGTTGGAGGAGCGCCGGGATTTTTGGGCAAATTATGGCGATCGCCTGCTGCGGGTGCGGTTGCTGTTGCCGCAGTCGTCTGTGAGCGCGATCGGCTACCAGTTGCCCTTTGATGTGGATATCTTGCCGGAAGACGGCAATCCTCCAACGGAAGTTTGCATTTTTCAGTTGGAGGGCTATTGCGCGATCGAGTTTTTCCGGGGCACCGGCGCCGAAATTCGGTTGATTAAGCGTACCAAAGAGAGCGATCGGCTGTTGTTTGTCAAAAAAGAACTGTCTGTTAAGCGCATCAGAAAATTAGGTGGCGAAGTGCACGATCGCGTTTTCATGTGGCAAAGTTCTTGCGAAAAGTGGCTGAAGCAGAAAAAAATTATGCCCAATGAGGGGACTAAATCTTTTCAGGGAATGTCGCAGTATTACGGCAAATATGATTCTACAAATGGCTTGAGAATGCCGGAACCTCAGGAACAAAAAGAGCGGGAAGTTTTATTAAAAAAGTGGCAGAAAGAAATGGAAAGTTTGGCAGCAGAGAGCAAATAGTCAGTTGCCAATACTATCTAAAGTAATAGTTGAATCGGGAGAATCTCAGTTTAGTATTACTTAAGCGCACAAAAAAGATGAGATGACATCAAATGTTTGAGCGTGGTTGTACCGTAAAATTTTGCACCGCATTCATCTCCTCGTGCGAGACTTGCAGTCCGAAAAATTTTAGCGAGGGACGTTGGGGGCGATACCGCTGTCAAGTCTCAACCTTTTTCCTCTCTACGGCTGCTCGGTTCAAGCTGTGGATGCGTTTTTGATCTAGCGTGCGATTCATCGGTGAGAAAGATACTGCGATCGGCTATAATCAAGAGTTAGAAAAAAAGAACACCGATCGCGCAAAAATATGGTTGCCACTCAGAAGAATCTCAACATAGTCGCCCTGGAAGCAGAATACAGTCAAAAAACACCGCGAGAAATTCTCAAATTTGCCCTAGACAATTTTGACAATATTTCAATCTCTTTCAGCGGTGCCGAAGATGTAGTTCTGATCGACATGGCATCAAAAATTACCAAAAACTTCCGCGTTTTCACCCTAGACACGGGACGGTTGCACTCAGAAACCTATGAGTTTCTGGAGCGAGTTAGAAAACATTACGGCATTAAATTAGAAGTAATGTTTCCCGATTCAGCAGAAGTACAAGCCCTAGTAGATGAAAAGGGATTGTTTAGTTTTTATGAAGACGGCCACAAAGAATGCTGTGGCGTGCGGAAAGTCAAGCCGCTTCGCCGCAAATTGAATACTCTCGATGCTTGGATTACCGGTCAGCGCAAAGACCAAAGTCCCAGTACCCGCAACGGTATTCCGGTGATTGAAGTTGACGGTGCTTTTTCAACTCCAGACCATGAATTAATTAAATTCAACCCCTTAGCAAACTGGTCTTCGGCAGAGGTTTGGGAATACATTCGCGCTTTGGAAGTGCCTTACAATAAGTTGCACGAACGCGGTTTTGTTAGCATTGGTTGCGAACCTTGTACGAAACCAGTATTGCCGAACCAACACGAGCGCGAGGGTCGTTGGTGGTGGGAAGAATCGACGATGAAAGAGTGCGGTTTGCACGCTGGTAATGCACAAAAATAGTTGACAGTTGACAGTTGACAGTTGACAGTTAACTAATGGGAGCATCTCAGTTTTGCATTTATTATAGTGCTGTCCCCGCTCGCGAGCTGTACAATACTCGCGAGCTCTTAAGCTCGCACTCAAAGAAAAAATGCTTTTTACAAAAATGAGATGCTCCCTAACTAATGACTGAGGACTGATGACAACTAACAACTAACAACTGACAACTGACAACTGACAACTGACAACGGAAAAGTTTTTAAGCCAGGTACTTATGCTCGCCTCAACTAGCGAATTGCTGAACACAGCCCGGAGAAATGCTTACGCGATCGGCGCTTTTAACGTGTACAATCTCGAAGGAGTAAAAGCCGTCATCGATGCCGCCGAAGCGCTGCAAAGTCCTGCGATGCTGCAACTTCACCCCAGCGCCCTCAAATACGGAAAATCGCCTTTAGTCGCGCTTTGCATGGAAGCAGCGCGCAAGTCCTCCGTGCCGATCGCAGTACACTTAGATCACAGCACCTCAGAAAAAGACATTCACCTCGCCCTCGCCGCCGGTATCAAGTCCATCATGGCTGACGGTTCTCCTTTGTCTTACGAACAAAACTTGATATTTACTCGCGAAATGACTGAGTTATCCCACGCTAACGGTGCGGTAGTTGAAGCGGAAATCGGCAGAATTAGCGGCACGGAGGACGGTTTGACAATTGAAGAAAAAGCGGCCAAGATGACCGATCCGGTGGAAGCTGTAGAGTTTATTGCAGCAACTAAGGTGG
Organism: Microcoleus sp. PH2017_34_RAT_O_A; assembly: GCF_020737885.1. NCBI lineage: Bacteria > Bacillati > Cyanobacteriota > Cyanophyceae > Oscillatoriales > Microcoleaceae > Microcoleus > Microcoleus sp. PH2017_34_RAT_O_A. The sequence continues at coordinate 73,068 of NZ_JAEQDD010000005.1, forward strand.
ATTTTTTAGCGGTAACAATTGGCAACGTTCACGGTAAATATTTCAGCGAACCGAAACTCGATTTTCCGCGTTTGGCAAAAATCCGGGCTTCTGTTTCGGTGCCGTTAGTGTTGCACGGCGCTAGCGGTTTGCCGGAATCGATGATTAATCAATCTATTAAATTAGGTGTGTCTAAGTTTAATGTAAATACGGAAGTTCGCGATGCTTATATGGATGTGTTGAAAACTAGCAATTCTTTGTCCGATCCGGATTTGTTGGAAGTTATGGAAAAGGCGATCGCTGCTATGCGATCGGTGATTTCGGGTAAGTTGCAACTTTTTGGTTCTGCTCGTAAGGCTTATTTGCATCAATCTCCTTACGCGGAAGGATTTACGGCAAATAGTGTCAGCAAGAAACAAGAAAATCGGGCGGTTCAAATGAAAAACCGGGCGGTTCAAACCGCGTCTACACAGACAAAACCTGCCTCCGCAGGTTGAAGAAAACCGGGCGGTTGAAATAGAAAACCGGGCGGTTCAAACCGCGTCTACACAGACAAAACCTGCCTCCGCAGGTTGAAGAAAACCGGGCGGTTGAAACCGCTTCTACACAGACAAAACCTGCCTCCGCAGGTTGAAGAAAACCGGGCGGTTGAAATAGAAAACCGGGCGGTTGAAACCAGGTTTACACAAACACTCACGTGCCTCCGCAGGTTGAAGAAAACCGGGCGGTTGAAATAGCTTAATTCCAAGCATATTGGGTTAAACTTACGCGATCTTCTTCAGTCCGCGGAGGCGGACTTTGTTTGTGTAGACGCGGTTTCAACCGCCGTCTTTTCTAACGGTTTAAAAACGGAGGCGGACTTCGTTTGTGTAAACCTGGTTTCAACCGCCGTTTTTCTAACGGTTTAAAAATCGATCGGGATCGATGCCAGATTCCCGCAACCGCTGAATCAAAGACTGCAATTGAGCTTCCGCTGACTCAGCGCGCTGCCGTTGCTGTTCCGCTTCAGTCAGAATCCAGTTGCCATCAACATCATACCAGCGCAACCACAGGCGATCGATTCCCTGAAACTCCCCTTGCCACAAACCCAAGCCCAAACCTAGATCCGGAATCCAGACTCGCGAGTCAGATAATTCTAATTCTTGATAGTGTCCGGCATTCAATACAAATACTCGCAACCTGTTAGTATAGCGGCTGAAAACAGCATAAACAGGAACCCGCAAAATCTGCTCGTAAACCTCCCATTTACTAGGCGGTTTCTCATTTGTCTCCGCCTGCAAAACTTGCCCGTTACCCGCAGCATTCGGCTGATTTCCTGAATTTTCGTCATCGATATTTGCACCTAAATCTTCTTTTTCGGTTCCCGGTGAAAGCAGTTCCACAATTACAAAAGGATTCACGCCTTCCTGCCAAGTAACGTAACTCATCCGCAGTTCAGATCCATCGTACAGTCTCGGAACTCCCACAACTCCAAACCAATCGGGGCGTTTGTGCCACAGAGGGTGCTGCACGTCATAATAAAGGTTCATGTCAGTGCCGCTAAATATCTCAGAAGCCTGATAATTGCGAGGGCGAAACGCCAGGGTTAACAACTGCGGCTGCCAATCGTGAAATTCGTCTGGCTTCCCAGGTTCCTCCGAATCTTCGCTAGGTAAATCGTACATCGTCGGCAGCGTTTCTCTGGGCGATCGCGGCGGATCGCTTTGCGGCACTGGATATTTAAAAGGAAACATATAATATTGAGAAATGACTGCATTTATGCTAACATCATTTTAATACTGCTAAGGCGTTCCAGCAAACCTTCTCAAAGTCTTATTGATCTCATTTCCTCCTCTGTGTCCTCTGCGCCTCTGCGGTTCATTTTCCTATTAATTCGCGGAACTCATAAATATTTTATTAACTGCCAGTAATTGACTCAAACTTCTGTACTATGCTCAACATTTCTCAACTGATTGCTCAAGAACTTTCCATCAATCTTTCTCAAGTCAATAATGCTCTGGAACTTTTTGCGGAGGGCGCAACTATTCCGTTTATTGCCCGCTACCGCAAAGAACGCACCGATTTGCTGAACGAAATTCAGTTGCGGGATATTTCCGATCGCTTCACCTATTTGACGGAAATTGAAGACCGCAAAAAGTCGATTTTAGAGACGATCGCCTCCCAGGGCAAACTTACGGCCGAATTGCAAGCCAAAATTGAGTCGTGCTTGCAAAAAAATGAACTCGAAGACCTTTATCTGCCTTACAAACCCAAGCGGCGGACGCGGGCGACAATTGCTAGAGAAAAAGGTTTAGAACCGCTGGCAATTTTTATTAAGTGTCTGAATTTGCCGACTGCTAAACCAGCCGATATCGAAGCGGAAGCAGCTAAATATATTTCGGAAGAAAAGGGAGTGAAGACAACAGAAGAAGCTGTCAAAGGTGCTGGGGATATTTTGGCGGAAGCAATTTCCGAAAAAGCTGAATACCGAGCTTATTTGCGAGATTTTTTAATGAAGACGGGGGTTTTTGTCTCGAAAATTAAAGATGATTTCCCGGAAGGAAGTACGAAATTTGAAATGTACCGCAGTTACCAAATTGCAGCGAGAAATGTTCAGTCGCACAATATGTTGGCGCTCTTCCGCGGGGAAACGGAGGGGGTTTTAGATTTAGATTTAGCCTTTGATGAATCGGCGGTGATGGCTTATTTGGAATCTCAGGAAATTAAAACTAGGATACCTGAAGTTAAGGAGTTTTATCGATCGACCTTGAAGGACGCTTTCAACCGCCTGATGAAGACTTCGCTGATGACGGAAGTGCGATCGCACCACAAAGCAGAGGCTGATATCGAGTCCATCACCACCTTTGAAACCAACCTCCGCGAGTTGCTGCTGTCGGCGCCGGCGGGCATGAAGCCCACACTCGCGATCGATCCGGGATTTCGCACCGGGTGCAAAGTTTCCGCCCTCGACGAAACCGGGCAGTTTTTGGAATATCAAGCCATTTTCCCCCACCAAGCCGCAGGCCAGAGACAACAAGCTGGTAAAATTGTCAAGCATTTGCTGGAAAAATATAAAATTGAATTAATCGCGATCGGCAACGGTACAGCTTCCCGCGAAACCGACGACTTTGTGTCGGAAGTTTTGGCAGATATGGACAAAAAACCGATTAAAGTTATGGTGAACGAATCCGGCGCATCGATTTATTCAGCGAGTGATGTGGCGATCGCCGAATTTCCAGATCTCGACATCACAATTCGCGGCGCAGTCAGCATCGGTAGGCGCTTGCAAGATCCTTTAGCCGAACTTGTCAAAATAGACCCGAAATCGATCGGAGTCGGTCAATATCAACACGATGTTGACCAAAAACTGCTCAAAAAGAAACTCGACGAAACAGTCGAAAGCTGCGTTAACTACGTCGGAGTTGACTTAAACACAGCCTCGAAAGAACTGCTGACCTTTGTATCGGGAATGACAGCAACAGTTGCCAAAAATATCGTCAATTACCGCAACGAAAACGGCGCCTTTAAAAATCGCCGCCAACTCCTGAAAGTTCCCAAACTCGGGCCCAAAGCTTTTGAACAAGCAGCCGGATTTCTCCGCATTCGCGGCGGCGAAAACCCGCTGGATAATACAGCAGTTCATCCTGAAAGTTATCCTGTTGTCCAGGCGATCGCCAAAGATTTAAGTTTGCCGCTGACCGAAATAACACAAATATCGGCAAAAGTCAAGACTGTAGATATCAAGAAATATGTGACCGAGAAAGTCGGAGAACCAACACTCCGAGACATTATTTCCGAACTAGAAAAACCCGGAAGAGACCCGCGCGCCGAGTTTAAATATGCTACTTTCCAAGCCGGAATTAACGAAATCTCCGATTTGCTAGTTGGGATGGAATTGGAAGGCATTATCACGAATGTAGCTAACTTTGGGGCCTTTGTTGATGTGGGAGTTCACCAAGATGGTTTGGTTCATATTTCTCAATTAGCCGATCGCTTCGTGGACGATCCGAAACAGGTTGTGAAAGTCGGACAAGTTGTGAAAGTGCGGGTTTTGGAGGTGAATGAAAAGTTAAAGCGGGTGAGTTTGACCATGAAGCTGCAAGAAAAACCGCAACCGTCAAATAGCGCGAGGCTTCCCGCCCCGCGCCGGCGTTAAAACTAGCGATCGTATCGTGTGCGATCGATTAACCCCAATAAATAAAGTTCGTACTGCGGACTTCAGTCCGCTCTTAGGATCGCAAATTAAATAACTTACAATTTTAATTGTTATTGTGGGATGGGCGTCCCGCCCGTTCAAAAAGGGCGGCTCTCCCGCCCACACCACAAACTTGTGGAAGTTATTTAATTCTCATTCCTTAGACTGCGGACTTCAGTCCGCACTACGAACCCTTTTTGTTATAGTAATCTACCGGATATGGTATCCACACGACAGACAGATTTTATCGAGCTTTTTCAGATTTGCCAACGAGATCGAACAACCCTTCAGCAACAGCTTGATTGCCGTCTTTATCAAGGTGGACACTATCAAACTTAATGTACATCGGAGCAGAACGACCTTCTTTTTCGGCAATTTGCGATCGACCCCGACGAACTGGTTCCGTACCATCGAGATAGGCTACACCGAGTGACTGACTAATTTCCCCAAGTCTCTTACCCGCGTCGATAGTCAGCCGATTTTTTGGCACTCGCTGCTCGTTGTCAAAAAAACCGTCAAAAGCAATAAAGCGAGCAGGTAAGTAAACTACAACGAGCGATCGACCGTCAGCAGCAACGGAGTCTCGGAGTACGCTCAAATCTTCTTCAAACTGCTTCCAAACGCGTTCGGGGAGATCTGGAGGCACATTAGCCTGCTTCCAGCCAGAGGCTACCGTTGCGCCCAAAGGAACTTCCGGGTTGATGTTGTTATTTGATAAACCTAGCAAGTACAAGCATTTTTGGGAGTTGATTCTCAGCCAGGAAGGAGAAGCTAAGACGTGAGTAACTTGTTTTAATCCGTTTTTAAAATTGTCCAGTTTGGATTGAGGGGCAGGATCTAGATAGGGGTTTTTCGGTGCACCTTTGTCCTCGCGGCGAAACCACGTCATTGAGACCATGTTGTTGTCTACAGCCAGCACTACTATATCTGGTTTGTAGGCCGACCACTGGTTGCGATAAACATAGTTAATTTCTTTGACCGTATAACCTTCTATAGCGCTGTTGATATAGGTTGCTTTGGCACCATTTTTCTGAAAAACAGTTGCTAGTTGAGCTGGCCAAGTATCTTCTGCACCAATCCCAGTCCCAAATGTTGTTGAATCCCCCATCCCGAGGATTCGCACTTCGCCAGGGGGTTTCTGAACCGGCAGCAGGGGGCCGCGATTTCCCGCACTGCTCATCGCGATGGGACGACCTCCTGTAAATTCGCGATCGTAAACGTTATTTTTGTACTCAGGAGCAATAACTTGCAGCATTCCTTCCAATAATAAAGCTGCTAACAATAGCTTTGACAAGTCTACGGTCGTGCGGCGAAATGCGGTTTTTATATGGGAAAGTGCTTGGTCATTAAATATTGGGAGCATAACTGATCGATCCGATTAGAACTGGAAGTAAATGAAATTTGAACTTGAGGCGCCGGCAAAGGTAAATATCAGCGCAATTGCGATCGTACAAACAATCCACTTGAGCAAATTTGGGTGTAGCTGAGCCCAGCTCATCCATCGTTGCTTCAGATCCCCCCATTGAATTAGCAAAACTAGCGCCAGGTAGAATATCGGGCGATAGTCAATAGGTATCCGGCCATCAGCAAAAGTCAATATCCGCTGAAATACCACACCCGCACTGTTCAAATCAGATGATGCAAAGAGTACCCAAGAAGTACAAATCACAAAAAAGGTCAACAGCCAGTGCAGGAAATAACTGGCTTTCGACTTAGGTGCAGAGGAGAGTCCAAACGCTCTTTCCATTGACAGCATTGCCCCTTGCAAACCTCCCCAAGCAACCCAGTTCCATCCAGCACCGTGCCAGAGCCCTCCCAGCAGCATAGTGATCATTAAGTTTCCATAGGTACGGAGTTGGCCCTGCCGGTTGCCACCCAGGGGAATGTAAAGATAGTCGCGCAGCCAATTTGACAGTGAAATGTGCCAGCGGCGCCAGAAATCAGTAATGCTGTAGGCCATATAAGGCTTGTCAAAATTTTTCGGCAGTTCTATTCCGAATAGACGGGCAGAACCGATCGCCATATCTGAATAACCAGAAAAGTCGCAGTAGACTTGAACTGTAAAGGCGAACGTAGCTAGTAACAACCCCAACCCGGAAACGCTCTGGGGCCCACTAAACGCCTCACTGGTAATTGATGCCATCGGGTCAGCTATATAAACTTTTTTCAGCATCCCCCAGATGATTTGGGCAATGCCACTGCGGATCCCAAGCCAGTCTACCGGTGACTCGCACGTCAACTGGGGCATGAGAGTCTTGGCGCGGACGATCGGGCCAGCAACCAGATTAGGGAAGAAAATGACGTACAGTGCTAGGTCGAGAAATGACTTTTGGGCAGGTGTAACGCCCTTGTAGACATCGACTATGTAACTGATCGTCTGGAATGTGTAAAAAGAAATACCCAGAGGTAATAGTAGATTTAGTTTAGGCCAAGGATAAAATCCAAACAGGGAGTGTGCCGAAGCCGAGAAGAAGTTTGCGTATTTGAAAACGCATAGAGTGCTTATAACTACAACCAAAAAACCAATTAAGGCAGTAGTTTTATCTCTGTTTTTAGTTGATGACTCTATAATGCGAGCTGTTGTATAAGCTAGCAGGGTATATAAAACCATTAGGAGCGAGTACGGTACGCTCCACACCCAATAAAAGCAGTAGCTAGCGAATAACAAAAACCAACGTCGGTATTGCGGTGTCAGCAAGTAATAGACATACACCACCACCACCAAAAAGACCAAAAATAATGTGGAGTTAAACAGCATTTTTTGAAATCTGAAATTTTAGCGATCGCTAAGTGAATCGTATCTATAGAGATAGCAGTTGTCAATGATTGGAACATTTATTTTTCGTAACAAACCCCAAAGACGCTTTAACAGTTGACAGTTGACAGTTGACAGTTGACAGTTGACAGTTTGAGAGTGACCTCTACCCTTAAGTCCGAGGATTGGAGTAATGAATAGTCTGATTTTAATTTCTCCCTCAAGGGCTTGGGGCTTGCAACCAATTATTTTTGGTAACGTGCAGCGTCCGAACGGAGAGTATAAAACTTTACGATTTATTGAGAATTGCTATTATTCTTGATAAGAATGTTCTCTGACATTTTTAAAAGAGCAGACTGCGGTGCAAATCACCAAAGGGTCAAATGATGCCCGAGGGAGGGACTCAGTTGACAGTTGACAGTTGACAGTTGACAGTTGACAAGACCTCTTGCAAAAATCGGAAAACACCCTGAAATTATCTGCGTTTACCTGTGTTTATCTGTCTGACATCTGCGGTTGCAGGATCGATCGAAGACTTATGCAATCTTGTCTACAGTTGACAGTTGACAGCTTGCCGTGAACGTAGTCGAATGGTTAACCTAGGACATCAGTTGACCTAGAAGGAAGAGGATTGGAGTAATAAATAGTTTTCTTTTTATTTCTCCTTATAAGGGATAGGCTTTCAACTAATTCTTTCTGCTAATTTTAACCGCTCTTCAACCCCTCTGGGTTGGGATGAGAGTTTGTACAGACGCCGTTTCAACCGCCTGGTATTCTGAGCGATCGCGCATCGACGAGCTATAATTGTGTAATCCTCACCCACCTCAAAATTATATGGTTGCAAGTAAAAGCGACACCTACGTCTCCCCCGAAGACTATTTAGCAGGCGAGAAAGTCAGCCCCATCAAACACGAGTACAGACAAGGAAAAGTCTATGCAAAAGCAGGGGCAAGCAAAGCTCATGTCATTATTATGGGGAACGTATCTGTACTTTTGAGAAACCATCTTCGGGGAAGTGGCTGTATACCTTACATGGCAGACATAAAAGTTCGGATTGAGGCAGCAAATTGTTATTACTATCCCGATGTAGCGGTGACTTGCGATGAACGGGACAGTAATACTGCTGAAGATTTCATTATCTACCCGCGCTTAATTGTGGAAGTTTTATCGCCGACAACAGCGGCTTTTGACAGAGGCGAAAAGTTTGCCGATTACCGTACTTCCGAAAGTTTGCAAGAGTATGTATTAATCAATCAAGAAAGAGTTAGTGTAGAGTGTTTTCGCCGGAATGCAGAGGGTTTGTGGGTGCTTTATCCTTACAGTGAAGGGCAAGACGTTCAGTTGGCGAGCGTTAATTTTAGCTGTGCGATCGAGGCTTTGTATGAAGATGCGATACTACTCTAGTTCATCAAAATTGTTCGATCGTTCGGACTAAAGTCCTGATTGACTAAACGGCAGAGAGCGGACTAAAGTCCTCACTACAAACTTGATTTTTTCTTGCTGGCTTTCCAAGTGCCGCCGTAGAAGTAAAAAGGATTGTTTTTACTTACCGATTCCCAACATTTAAGGCACAGAAAAAACCACTGCCCCGACTCGTCATACCGGGCGCGGTAGAGAGTCGGGGCAGATTGGGAACAGCGATCGCAATATTTAACCCTAATTCCTCTGGCCATTGTTTCTCAGTTTCAAGCAATAACGGACTCTTGAGGGCGGGCAAAAATCATGCGGCCCGCGCTAGTTTGCAAGGCGCTAGTAACTACGACTCGGGCTTCGGCGCCGACGTAGCTGCTACCTGCTTCTACGACAACCATTGTGCCGTCATCCAAGTAACCGATTCCCTGAGACGGTTCTTTGCCTTCTTTGCGGATTTTTAGTTCGATCGTATCTCCCGGCAAATAAGTCGGGCGCACTGCATGAGTCAAATCGTTGATATTTAAAACGGGCAGTTTTTGAACGGTAGCTACTTTCGACAAGTTGTAATCGTTGGTGAGCAAAATGCCGTCGATATCCAAAGCGAATCGGACTAATTTAGCATCGACTGTGGCAATCTCTTCGTAGTCAGCCGAGTGAATTTGAATCCGTTCTGGATATGTTTCTTTGATGCGGTTGAGTACATCTAAGCCGCGGCGCCCGCGCACTCGCTTTTGATCGTTAGCGGAATCAGCTACCAGTTGCAGTTCTTGCAGCACGAATTGCGGGATGATAATTTGACCTTCGAGGAAGCCTGTTTCTAGCAGGTTTTCAATCCGGCCGTCAATAATGCAGCTTGTATCGACAACTTTGGCACTTGTTGGCTTGAAATTACCTTCGCCTATCAACACTGTGGTGTCTAAGCTTTTGGGGTTGATCAGTCGCAGGAAAGCGCGGCCGTGGGTGTCTGTCAAACTGACGCCTGTGAAGCCGAACATGACGCTTCCCAATACTGCGACTAGGGGTTTGATGAAGCCGAACTCGCGGGGAATTGGCAGCAGGAACAGCGGAGCCAGCATTAAGTTGGCGACTAGCAGCCCGATGATTAAGCCGATCGCCCGTGTCAGCAGCATTTCCACCGGCATATCCCGGACTTGCTTTTCTAACCGCCGGTAGGTTGTTTGAGCGACTAATCCCAACACGAAGCCGATTAATGCTCCAAACGAGCCCAGTACCGAACTTAGGCCTTGTATATTTGTAACTTGCTCCAGCAGGTTGTTTGGCAGGAGCTCGACTCCGTAATAGCCGATTCCTCCGCCTGCAATTATGAATGAGATAATTATGATTGCGTCTAGCATTTAGTTCTAGGTTAATGAATGTGTTTATATTATATCTTTCTAGTGCTGATAGTTTTTTCGTGGTTGCGGTCGGATATCGCTATCTTTACTTACCAATTTTTATGAACTTATATTTCGCGCCTGTACCGTGAAGGGGGATATGCTACCCCTGCTTCACGGCATTGAGCGCGCCCCTTCACGGGCAGACATGAGGTGCGAATAGACCGCCCTGCAACCTGTTCGGGAATTACTGCCGATCGCCATCGCTAGGAGATTAAGCTAGAATAGCAGATCGTTCGCAGTGCGTTATTGCTAAGAAAATGTCACAATATACATAATTATTTATAACGGTTTAATTAAAACTTTAGATTTGAAGTTGCACTTTTAGCTGGAAATGTAATGAACCCTACCACAGATTATTTAACATTTGAATTCCCAAAAAGTGGGCAGGTGGCAAATTCCGGCATTCCCAGTTCGGCTTACCTGCACGTACCTTTTTGTCGCCGCCGCTGTTACTACTGCGACTTTCCGGTTTTTGTGGTGGGCGATCGCAAAAATGGCGAAAATTCCGGCACAATTGTCCAATACGTTGCCGTACTGTGTCAAGAAATTGCAGAAACTCCAAATTTAGGTACATCTCTAAAGACAGTTTTTTTTGGTGGTGGCACGCCTTCGCTGCTTTCTGTCAGTCAATTGAGCCATATTTTAGAAACTATCGACGGCAAATTTGGCATTGCTGCTGGGGCAGAAATTTCAATAGAAATTGACCCTGGAACATTTACTTTAGAACAGTTGCGGGGATATGCCGCAGCGGGAGTAAATCGAGTTAGTTTGGGAGTGCAAGCTTTTCAGGATGAATTGCTGCAAGCTTGCGGGCGATCGCACTCGGTGGCAGAAATTTTGGAATCAGTAGAAATAGTGCGATCGGCTGGGATTGTCAATTTCAGTTTAGACCTCATTTCTGGACTGCCGCACCAAACCTTAGAACAATGGGAAGCTTCCCTAAAATCAGCGGTAGCAATTAGCCCGACTCACCTGTCGAGTTATGACTTAATTGTTGAGCCCTTAACAGCTTTCGGGCGATATTTTGAAGCAGGTTCCCAGCCGCTACCAGCCGATGAAACTGCTGCTCAAATGTACCGTTTAGCGCAGGAAATTCTGACTGATGCTGGCTACGAACATTACGAAATTTCCAATTATGCTAGGCCAGGCTATCAGTGTCAGCACAACCGCGTTTATTGGGAAAATCGCCCTTATTACGGCTTGGGGATGGGGGCGGCGAGTTATGTGGAAGGCCGGAGGTTGACAAGGCCTCGCAAAACTCAAGAATATTATCAGTGGGTGCGAAATCTTTCCGAGACAACTTCTGCTGCTACCGCCCAACTGGGGGGGGAGACCCAGACCGATATTCACCCAGCAATTGAACCCAATTTTCAAGTCTCAGACAATGACGTTTTGTTAGAAACGCTGATGCTAGGTTTGCGTTTGGCAGAAGGGGTTAGCCTGTCGGCGCTGACTGAAAAGTTTACTCAGCAAACGGTTGATAAAATTTGGCATTGCTTGCAGCCCTACTGGCGGCAGGGATTGGTGGAAATTGTGAATGCTGGGGCGATCGCCACTTTAGCCGAAGGTGAAAAACTGCTCCTTTCGGGAAATTTGAGATTGAGCGATCCCGAAGGTTTTTTGTTTTCTAATACAATTTTAGCCGACTTGTTCAGCAAGTTAGAAGAGGATAATTAGCTTATGTCTGAGGAAGTATACACAGCGCTAAGGCGATCGCCCGTCCAGCCACACCCAGCAATTCGACAATCAGAAAATTAAATTGCTCCCTGGGTTTATAATGTCAAAAATAATGTGTTTTATATCGATCCTTAATAAAACTTAAGTAACGAACTAAGCCTTGAGATAGACGCGACGACTGAAATCCGGCTGTCATACTTGAGAGTGACGATTTAAAAAAGATCTTGATGGAAACCCTGACTCTCGAACGCCACAACATTCACAGCAATCCCAATCGGGTAATTAGCGATCGCGGCTGCAATCAAACTTCTAAGTGTAAATTTTGCGGTCACTACAAGATGCAAAGAGGTGCCGTGGGTCACTGTCAATTGTTAGGCGCACCAGTGCGAGGAGGATGGAAATCTTGCACTTTAGCACTGCCACCTTTTGCACCTTCTTGGGAACAGGTGGAAGGCGCCACTATTTCCTCAGGGACATTTATTAATTAATTATTAATTAATCTAAAGAATGTCGGGAAAATTTGATTTTGACAGGCGAGCGGATATATATTAGACTGAGGCTGGTGACAGATACCTTGCACAATTTCACAAACAAGTTAAAAACATGAATATGACACTTACTCAGGTAATTTCGGAACGTGATGCGCGTATTTTGTGTTGGTATCTCAATACTACTAGCCAAATGCAAATTGCTCGGATTACAAATATTCCGAATTGGTATTTTGAGCGGACGGTGTTTCCGGGAGAACGTTTTTTGTTTGAAGCGCTCCCGTCCGCTCAGTTAGAAGTTTGCAGGAGTGCGGAGACGGGTGCTATTGTGTGCGAGCGAATTTTGTGCGATCGGCTGCGAGTTGAAGAATTAAGCGCACCTGATTAAACCAGTTGACAAATAGTAGGGTGCGTCAGGTGTGACATTTTCAATCACCACAGAAAGTCTCATGCTGACGCACCATTGATTCCGGGGATAAGCTGTCGTGCAAATAAACATTGCATATTCGGGACGGGCTAGAAGCCCATCCCACAAGACTTAGATTATTTCTTGACATACAGTTTAAATGCCGCAACAGCTTACCTCAGTCTGAGATGGTTGGTTTGTCGCCAAAATCATCCTAGCTGACCAAGAATTTCACAGGTGGTACCCGCCACGTGATTTATCCGTGGAATCAATCCCAAATCGAAAATCATCAAGCCCCCGAATTTATCCGTGGGTCGCCTCTAAAATCTAAAATCTAAAATCGATTGACGCACCCTACCGATCGGGAACGGGAGCATCTCAGTTTTGCAAGAAGCATTTTTTCTTCACAGTGCGAGCGTCCCCGCTCGCGTGCTTTTATACGCACGCGAGCGGGGACGCTCGCACTGTAAATGCAAAACTGAGATGCTCCCTCGGGAACTCTTGTGGGGTGGGCCGGAGAACCCGCCCAAAACTTAAATTTAAATGCAGACCAGATTCTAAGCTAAATTATATAAAATTAACCGCTATTAAATATTAAAACCCGATGTCCCTCACCGAAAAAATTCTCTCCCAAGTGCCGGGAGACGCCCTTGGAGGCCTGCGAAAGGTCGATCGACTCTGGGAAAACCTCAAACAAAACACCGCCCCAACACCCGCAGCCGTCAAACACAGCCAACAACCCCTAGAAACCCTCGACTTCGACATAGTTATCAGCGGCGGAACCCTAGGAATATTAATCGGTACAGCCTTAGCAGTACGCGGTTGGCGAGTAGCCTTACTCGAACGCGGCATCCTGCGAGGGCGCGAACAAGAATGGAACATTTCACGCAAAGAATTAGACGCATTCTTAGAACTAAACTTGCTTTCAGTTGAAGAAATAGACAAAGCAATTGCCACCGAATACAACCCAGCCCGCATCAGCTTTACCAACACCCCTGACATCTGGATTCGCGACGTACTCAACATCGGCATCGACCCTATTTACCTCCTCGAAACCCTCAAACATAAATTTCTCCATTTCGGAGGAAAACTATTTGAAAATACACCATTTAAAACAGCAACAATTCACCCCAACGGAGTTATAGTAGAATCAGAAAATACCGATTCACCAAATGTCAACACTTCATTTACAACCAGATTATTATTAGACGCAATGGGATATTTTTCGCCCATTGTCCGTCAGGCAAGACAAGGCAAAAAACCCGACGCCGTATGTTTAGTAGTCGGCAGTTGTGCCCAAGGATACCCCAAAAATGACACTGGCGATATATTTGCATCCTTCACCCCAATGCAAAATCAGTGCCAATATTTTTGGGAAGCATTTCCCGCCAGAGACGGGCGCACGACTTACTTATTTACCTATATAGACGCCGACACAAAAAGATTTAGTTTAGAAACATTATTTGAAGACTATTTGCGCTTGCTTCCCGAATATCAAAACGTCGAACTCGAACAGTTAAAATTCCAAAGAGCACTCTACGGATTCTTTCCCTGCTACCGCCAAAGCCCTCTAAAAATGCCTTGGAATCGGATACTTCCAGTCGGAGACAGCAGCGGCAGCCAATCGCCCCTCAGCTTCGGCGGTTTCGGGGCAATGGTGCGCCACCTCAAACGCTTGACTCTCGGAATTGACGAAGCTTTAACCAGCGAAAGTCTAGACAAAAATTCCCTGGCACTTTTGCAACCGTATCAACCAAATCTATCAGTTACTTGGTTGTTTCAGCGTTCGATGAGTGCTGCGATCAATCAGAAAATAGACCCCAATCAAATCAATCAACTTTTGGCTGCTGTATTTGGGATAATGGAAGAATTGGGAGAACCAGTGCTCAAGCCGTTTCTTCAGGATATCGTGCTGTTTCCGGCTTTGTCGCAAACTTTGTTTAAAACAGCAATCAGCCATCCGGGATTGGTGATGAAAATTATCCCGCAGGTGGGGATAGCTAATTTGCTCGATTGGATGGTTCATTATGTGAATTTAGGGATTTATACAGGATTACAGCCTTTAGGGAAAGCGGTAGAACCGCAGGTAAAAAATTTAGGAACCCAACAGCAATACTATTTTCACCGATTAGTTGAAGCCTGGAAATACGGCGCTGGAGGCGATTATTAATTCTCAGTATTTTTATTCGTAGTAAGCACTTTCCTTTGGGCGAAGGTACGTAGTTGCGCTTCAGCGCTCTTTATAATATTAGGAAAGAGCGCTGAAGCGCAACTACGTACCTAATTTGTCTGATGACAATAAAACTGGGTTTGTAGTGAGGACTTTAGTCCTTCTTCTATTAAGGAATAAAGTCCTCACTACGAACCTTTTTTACTATGGTAATCGAGCGGATATGATATTACCGGGCGCTTAGCCTGGAAGTTATACCAATTATCTAAAATTGTGCAACACTCTTTGACCCCCCCCTAGCCCCCCCTTGCTAAGGGGGGGGACAAGAATACTGTTGCATTCTTCTGAAAAATTGGTATTAAATTAATCTTTTGTGGAACGGGCATCTTGCCCGTTACTGATATATGAGTTATCAGTTATGCAGGAGCGATAACGGCCAAAGCTTGGGGAATCACTCGGAATTTTGCAGGCGTTTGAGTGGTAATTTCACCGTCGGTATTAATCGGACGGCGCTTGCTAGTATTGATCTCAATTTCTTGAGCGTGCAAGGCGCGAACGTTGGGCCAACTGTTATGATTTCCTTGCCTCATCGCTGGCAGCAAAGCAATGATTTCCCACCAATTTTTTGTCTCTAAACTATACAAATCCAGCCGCCTGTCGTCGATGGTGGCATCTTCGGCAACTGTCATGCCGCCGCCGTAATAGCGGCCGTTGCCGATCGCAATTTGAATGGTTTTCACATGAAAAGATTGGTTGTTTACTTTAATTTCGGCTCTAAATGGTCGCGATTCCCAGATTGTTTGTAAGGCGGTAAAAGCATAAGCTAAAACTCCCCAGCGCTGTTTCACGTCTTTAGTGAGTCTCTGGGTAATTTGCACGCTCAATCCTAAACTAGCTACATTAAAAAAATGCTGGCCGTTCACCCAACCTAAGTCTATGAGCCGAATTTTACCGCTGGCAATTACTTGACAAGCTGCGGATAAATCTGTTGGAATTTCGAGAGTGCGGGCTAAATCGTTAGCAGTTCCCATTGGCAAAATACCTAAGGGTAATTTAGTGTCGATCAAACCTTCTATGGCGCAGTTGAGTGTGCCGTCGCCTCCGCCGATTATTACTAATTCGACTTGATGTTGGTAGTGCCGAATTGTTTCGGAAATTTCATTTGCGTGGTTTGTAGATTCGACAATTAAATCAAAACCAAGTGCTTGTAATTTTACAGTGGCTTGAGATAATAAATTTTGCCCTTTGCGGGAGTGCTGGTTTACTAAAAGGAGAGCTTTTTTCATGAATAATTGGGAATTGGGAATTGGGAATTGGGAATTGGGAATGGGAATTATGTCATGGTTGGGTGTGGTTGTTTTTATCTTGGTTGTCTAAAAGCTGTGCTAAACTGCGATTTTGGTTTTTCAAATTAAGAATTTCACAGGTGGATGACTTAAGTGCATGAATTTAATGCTGTAATTACATTTTACCCATGGTGATGGATTGACATTAATCTTAAATAATTGATAATTGTAGCAAAAGATTGCTGAAAAGTCTCTCGCATTCTGCGCTAGCTGTCATCTACCTTCTTGAAGCTAAATTAAAATCATGTCGAATATTTTAGAACAAGCGCAAGCTGCTGCCGATCGCCAAAACTGGCCTCTTTTAGTTGAATGCTTGCAGCAATTGACAGCAAACGGTAGTCAGCAGCCGGAAGAACATATTTTAGAAAAGGCTGTCAGTTTAGCAATCGCAGCCTTAGAATGGGGGGATTTTCAAGACCGCTGGGAAATTGCTAAGGTATTGCCCAATCTGGGAAATGGCGCGATCGCACCTTTAATCGCCTTGCTTGAAGACGAAGATGCAGATACAGAGCCCCGGTGGTTTGCCGCCCGCATCCTCGGAAAGTTCGTGAAGCCTAGCTATCCCAAAGGCAATCGCCCGGAAGTGATGCAAGCTTTAGTAAAATTAATCGAAAATTCTGATGAAGAATTGAGCCAAATTGCGGCGGAAACTCTAGGAAATTTCGGCACGAGTGCGATCGAATCCCTGACAACTCTCCTACAACAAGCAGACTCGCGACAGTTTGCTACAGCAGCCCTCGCCCAAATTCGGCGCCCCGAAATTATCCCACCGCTGTTGAGTGTAGTCACGGATTCTCAAGTTGCGGTGCGTGCTTGCGCTATTGAGGCGTTGAGTAGTTTTCACGACTCTCGGATTCCGTCGGTACTGGTAGGTGCACTCAAAGATCCGGCGACAGCAGTCAGAAAGGAAGCGGTGCGGGCTCTTGGGGTGCGCGCCTATTTAGATGCAGAATTAGATTTAGTTAAGTTGCTCAAACCTTTGCTTTGGGATATCCGTTTAGAAGTTTGTCAGGAGGCGGCGATCGCAATTGGGCGACTGAAAACCGATGCTGCGGCGGCGGCTTTATTTGAATTGTTGCGATCGCCCGCAACTCCCCTTGAATTGCAAATCGAAACTGTGCGTGCCCTCGGCTGGAGTGAAACCGCTGCCGGTTTAGAATATTTGCAAAAAGCGCTGATCTGGCGATCGGCTGCTGATTTAGAAGGCGAGGTATTGACAAGTAATTCTGCAATTCCAATTATCGATGAACACCGATTAATTCAAAACAAGAATCCTGCTGTTTGTCAAGAGATTGTCACTGTTTTGGGGCGAGTGGAAAAGCCGGAATTAAAAACCAAAGCTGCTGAAATTGCGATCGATTTGCTAGAGGGCAATCATCCCGCGGTGCAGTCTTCCCAAATCAAACAATCTTTGGCTTTAGCGTTAGGACAATTAGGAGATATCAGAGCGGTAGATGTGTTGATTCAACTGTTGGCAGATGCCGATAACAGCGTCAGACTGCATAGTTTATCAGCACTCAAACGGCTGGGTGGGGGAGAGGTTCGGCAGCAATTAGCAAGTTTAGTCGATCGTCCAAGTCTCGAACCCAGATTAAAACAGGGAATTGCGATCGCCCTGCAAGAATGGCAAGAGAATTAGGATGCAATAGTAGAATTAAGAAAAGACGGCGAATAGAATTCGCGACTACACAAACGATGTCCGCCTCCGCGGACTGAAGAGGATAAGGTAATTTCAACCGGACACTCTTTAACCCGCGGAGGCGGGTTTTGTCTGTTTAGGCGCGGTTTCAACCGCCGTCTGTCTTCTTCTGTCTTCTTTACCTCTTTTCAATAGGCAATCGCACACCGAAAGTCGAGCCGAGTCCCAGGCCGGGACTTTGGGCCCAGACAGTGCCGCCGTGGAGTTCCACGAGATGGCGGACGATCGCCAATCCGATTCCCAGCCCGCCGTAATTGCGTGTATGACTGCTGTCAGCTTGGCGGAAGCGATCGAACACAAACGGCAAAAACTCCTTGCTGATGCCAATTCCCGTATCGCTAACGGCGATCGTCACAGAGTGAACCGGAGACGGAGACAACATGGCACTACCAGCCGATCGCGGTTCCCCCTCCTCCGAGAGCCTGATTTCCACGCTACCGGACGGTGGCGTAAACTTAATGGCATTCGAGACCAAATTCCACACTACCTGCTGCAAACGAGTAGCATCGCCCCTCACCAAGCTCACCCCTTCGCCATAAAAAGTCGCCAATTCAACTCCCCGAGCTTCAGCATCAGGGGCGAGCGCTTTGACTGCGGTTTCTACAATCGGCACCAAATCCACGGGGCGCAGCTTCAAACATACTTTGCCACTCACAATCCGGGAAACGTCCAGCAAATCCTCAATCATCTGAGTCTGCAACCGCCCGTTTCGCTCGATCGTCTCCAAACCCACAGCCGTTTTTTCGGCACTCAACTTGCGCTGTCGCAGTATCTGGGCCCAGCCGACAACTGCATTCAGAGGCGTCCGCAACTCGTGAGAAAGCGTTGCCAAAAACTCGTCTTTAATCCGGTTGGCCTCCGCTGCTTCCCGGTAAAGCCGCGCATTATCGATCGCCACCGCCGCATCCCGCGCCAAATCCGAGAGCAAAATCAAATCGCCCTCGCCGCAGCGGCGGCCGGACTCTCCGCACAGCAACGAAATCGCTCCCAGCGTCCGCCCGCGAGCGATCAGCGGCACGCAGATTGCCGACAGCGGGTTCTGGTAGCACAGCACTTCCAACAGTTCGTTGTCCGACAGCACCGCCTCGATCGCCCAATGCGGTATTTCTGGGTAGAGCTTCGATTCTCCAGTCCGCAGCACCTTTGCTACTCCGTGGCGTCCCTGGGGGTCTACCGGCAAACGGCGATTGATTTGCCACAACAGAGCGACTTTGCTCGGATCTGAGTGAGCAACTGCTTGCAAGCCGATCGAGCCGTCGGCCTCGATTAAATGCACGCAGCACCAATCCCCCAGCCCCGGTACTGCTAAATCTGCCAAATCTTGCAGCGCCTCTTGGTAATTCAAAGAAGCCGATGACAGCACAGCCAAAGCTCGGGCGCGCAAATCCGCTGTTTGGGCCGATCGCTGGCGATCGTCAATATCAGTAGAAGTCCCGAACCACTTGAGGATGTTTCCGTCAGCGTCCCGTACTGGCATGGCGCGACCCAGATGCCAGCGGTAAACCCCGTCAGATGCCCGTTTCAAGCGGTATTCCACCTCGTAGGTCTCCCCCATCTGCACCGACTCATTCCAGCGTTCCAGGGAATTTTTCAAGTCATCTGGATGCACCACTGGCTGCCACCCCCAGCCTTGAGTTTTTTCTAGGGTCAAACCGGTGTATTCAAACCAGCGTTGGTTGTAGTAGTCGATCCAGCCGTCAGGCCAAGCAGTCCAAACTATTTGGGGGATAGTTTCAGCGAGGATGCGGTACAACTGTTCGCTGGCTTCGGCTGCGCGGCGGGCGGTTTGTTCCCGCGCCCAAGCCTGATTTCGCTGTTCTTCGGCCTCTTTGCGATCGCTGATGTCGCTAATCACGCCGATCCATTTCCACGGATGGCCTTGTTTGTCAAGAACTACTTTGCCCCGATCGATCCAGTGGAGCAAGCCACCACCGGAGCATTGCACGCGGTATTCCTGAAAAAATGGGGCAGTCCAATTGTCTGGCGCGCTCAAATATCGATCGACTGCGGCCTCGATTTGCGATCGGTCTTCCGAATTTAAAATACTGTTCCAAGCTGCTCTCGTCCTCGGAAATCTGCCTTTTTCGTACCCCAAAATTTCATCTACACGACCAAACCACAGCACGATACCGGTCTCGATATCCCATTCGTAAATTAAATCGCTAGCACTTTCTGCCGCAATCCGAAACCGCTCTTCTGACTGTCGCAGCACTTCCATAAACTTAAAGCGTTCCGTCACGTCCAAAACCAGAGACAGCATCGAGATCAACTGTCCAGAATCGCTGTAAAAAGCCGAATTGTGCCACTCGCAATGCACCAAAGAACCCGACTTATCATAATTGCTGTTGCGAACGACATTGCACCGTTCGTGTTGGTTTTTCAAACTCTCAATTGCCGCTTGTACATCTTTCACATCGCCGTCAAAAATAAAGTTCCATTCGCTAAAATGCTTGCCTAAAACTTCTGTTGCCTTCCACCCAAAAATCTTTTCAGCAGCCGGAGACCACCCACTGAGGCGAAAATTTTCATCCCACTCAATCACAGCTAGGGGCGTATTTTCAAAATGAGAAGTGAGTTTTTGCAGGGCGTCGCGCAGGGATGCTTCTACTTGCTTGCGGTCAGTAATATCGCTAAAAGAAATAGCCATGCCATCGCCCAATTTAACGGTCACAATCCGAAACCAGCCCACAATGCCTTCGCTGTTGTAAGAAATCTCAGTATTGAGGGGAATTCCTGTTTCTACAACTTGCACGTAACGATCGAACAAACCGCTATCTTGATGACCGGGTAGCACTTGCAGCAATCGCTTTCCGACCATTTCTTCAGGAGTGCTTTGCTGAATTTTTGCCGCAGCGGGATTGACGTATTCCCATTCAAAATCGACAATTTGGGAGCCGTCGCGAATGCTGCGAAACACGTTAAATCCGTCTAGAGATAATTCCTGAAAAGCGCGAAAGCGTTCTTCGCTTGCTTGCAGCTTGTTGGCAATTTCCAGCAGGAGTTGTTGGACTCCCTCCGACTGCGCTATTTCTAGGAGCAATTGCTGGTTAATTGGCCCGAGTTCGCTGCTGGGGGATGGGACGGGATTTTCAATGGTACAGCCAGCTTGCGGTCGATCGGCCTTTTGACTTTCCAGCGCTGTATTTGCTGCTAATTGTGTCGCCCGCGTCACCGCCAACACTTGAGAAAGCGAGGGCATCAATTGGGCCACAGCCCACACAGAAATGACAGCGGTAAAGGCAGCGAGCAAACTTGACAGCGCGTAGCTGGGATGAACCAGCATCGAAACTTGCATCAGGTGAGTTGTCCCACCGCAGAAAAACCCGAGTCCCAATAGGATAAAACCCTTGCTGGCAGGCACATCCCGCTGCTTCCTGGCAAAGTAGATCAGCATCGCTGGAATTGAGTAATAAGCCAAGGCAATTAACAAATCGCTCACCGCGTGCAGTCCCATTAACTGCAATTGCCACTCTTCCCATCCACCTTGGGGCATAAAATTGTGCTTAAATGACATAATCTTAAGAAAATTCTGCATTTCGCCTTTCCTGTGCGATCGATCGTACTTCCACTTGTGTTGCTGACCCGCTAATTCCTAGTCTATACACAAAAAAACAGAAAACAACAGTGACTTTAGGCAGGGATGAAAGTTCATCGGAGGTTTCAAACGGGCGGCAAGATTCGGACATTTATTGACAGTAATAGGGAGAGCCAGGTACTATAATCTTGAAAGATGTACGATCTAAAATGCTAGCTTTTAACTTTTAATCTTACATACAAACAAGTTAGCTAGAGTGATTGAGGAAACCCCTATGACAGTGCAATTCATTAAATCTGTTGAGTTACAAACTTAAAAACATCGAACGCTCAACTTTGCTGAATTAAATCGTTTTATCAATCAAGTTTTCCAGTCATATAATGGATTTAATTGGGAGCATCTCAGTTTTGCATTTACAGTGCTGTCGGGAGCTAAAAAAAGTTTCGTAGTACGGACTTCAGTCCGCTCTTTAAAAAATGCAGTGCTGTCGGGAGTTCAAAAAAGGTTCGTAGTACGGACTTCAGTCCGCTCTTTAAAAAATGCTTCTTGCAAAACAGAGATGCTCCCATTTAATCTCAGAGAATGGAATAGTCTAAGTCTAATTTAGCCTAATAAATCCTGACCGAGCAAATTAATTTGTAGAGCCAAGCATCCGCGCCTCTAGAACCAGAATCCAAACTAATCTGCACCTGTATCAAGACGTACTAAATTATTCTACTAAATCGGTTAAGGTCTCTAATGTCTCTGACGATCTCCCAGTCAAAGTTCTCAAACCATCTCGAATTAAACATCCATGCGCTTAGAGCAGCTTCAAGCATTTCTTTCAGTTGCTGAAACCGGTAGCTTTCAGCAAGCAGCCCGGAAGTGCGGCGTCACCCAATCGACTATTAGCCGTCAAGTGCAGGGACTTGAAGCGGAAGTGGGTTTGTCGCTGTTTCACCGCACCGCCCACGCCAAGCTGACAGTGGGAGGGGAACGCCTGTTACCTCACGCTCGCAAAATCTGTCAGAGTTGGCGAAATGCTGCGGTCGAATTGGGAGACTTGCTGGCGGGAAAACAGCCGGAACTTTGCGTGGCTGCGATTCACTCGGTTTGCGCTGCTTATTTACCGCCTGTGCTGCAAAGGTTTTGTCGCAGCTATCCTGAGGTGCAGTTGCGCGTGACATCCCTAGGAAGCGATCGAGCTTTGAAAGTTCTCAAAGACGGTTTGGTGGACATCGCGGTGGTGATGAACAACCGCTATTTTACTCAAGCCCCGGAAATGTTGGTTGAGGTGCTCTACAATGAGCCGATCGAGGTATTAATGGCAGCGAGTCATCCCCTGGCCCAGTACGATCGAGTACCTTGGCCGGAATTGATTTGTTACCCGCAAGTGGTGTTTAAGGACGGGTACGGAATGCAGCGCATGGTACAAGAGCAATTCGGACGCATCGGTGCTAAACTTCATGCTGTTTTGGAACTCAACACTCTCGATGCTTTTCGAGGCGTGGTGCGCCAGGGAGAATTGATTGCTTTGCTGCCGCATTCAGCTTTGCTAGACGCTAAGGCCGATCGCACTTTAGCAATTCGATCGATCGCTCTTGAGCGCCCAAATTCCAAGGTTTCGGCGATCCTCTTCGAGGGCTTCGCTAACGGACAATCGGCGATCGATCCGACTTGGACTCGCGAAGTGGTGTTGGTAACAACTCACGATCGAATGCAAATTCCGCCGATCGCCCATTTCTGGAATCTGGTACGGGAACTTGTACCACCATGTGATGTCATCAAAGTAGTAAAATCCGGAAATTAATACCTGTTTATAATTGAGATTTGAAATTTGAGATTTTATGGCGTTACGAATAACCAATAACGAATAACCAATAACGAATAACGAATAACCAATAACGAATAACCAATAACCAATGCCCAATGCCCAATGCCCAATGCCCGATGCCCAATGCCCAATGACCAACTTCAATAATTATGAGTGACGCATTTAGAGAATTGCTACGAAAAATTGGCAGTGGAGTACACACAGGAGAAAACTTAACTCGATCGCAATCAGCAGCAGCCACGCGAATGATGCTGCTAGGAGAAGCAACACCGACTCAAATCGGAGCTTTCATGATTTCCCATCGCATCAAACGGCCCACCGGCGAAGAATTAGCCGGAATGCTGGATGCTTACGAAGAATTGGGGCCGATGCTTGCCCCTCCCAACCGAGAAAAAGGATTTGCCGTTTCTAGCGTCGCCGTGTTTGGCGTAGCCTACGACGGGCGATCGCGCACCGCTCCAATTAGCCCAATAACCGCCCTAATATTAGCCGCCTCTGGCGTCCCAACCGTCATGCACGGAGGGGAGACAATGCCAACCAAAGAAGGCATTCCCCTGATCGAAATTTGGCGCGGTTTAGGAGTTGACTGGAGAAAACTCCGTTTAGAAAAAGTCCAGCAAGTTTTTAACAGTACGGGTTTAGGTTTTGTTTACCTTCCCAAGCATTTTCCTCAAGCCGCGAGTTTAGTGCCCTACCGCCGCGAAATCGGCAAACGGCCGCCTTTTTCGACAATGGAATTGATGTGGTGTCCCTGCGCCGGCGACGTTAACGTCATCTCAGGCTACGTGCACCCGCCTACAGAGGGTATGTTTCAAGCAGCCTTTGAGTTGCGGGGAGTCAAAAATTATACCACAGTCAAAGGATTGGAGGGCAGTTGCGACTTGCCGCGCGATCGAACTGCAATTATCGGCATTGCTAAACCGGGCGCCGAGTTCGAGCGAGTGCTTTTAGCCCACGGAGATTACGGTTTTAGCAGTACAAATCCCGCCTTTGAATCAGCATCTGAGTTATTCAAACAAATGCAGGAAGTTTTGTTAGGAAAACCCTCAGAAATGATGCAATCTGCTATCTGGAACGGCGGATTTTATCTGTGGCGCAGCGGAATTTGTTTGGATATGGACTCTGGTTTGATTGAGGCAGAAACCTTATTAAGCAGCGGTCAAGTAGTGCAAAAACTTGAGGAAGTTAGCAAAGCCGTTAGTGCTTTGAATTGAGCACAATCAATCAGGTTGAGTGCTAATGACAGTTGACAGTTGACAGTTGACAGTTGACAGTTGACAGTTGACAGTTAACCGTTAACTAATGACCAATGCCCAATGCCCAATGCCCAATGCCCAATGCCCAATGCCCAATGATTAACCATAAAATAGCAGTAATTGTGCTCGCAGGCGGTCAAAGTTCGCGGATGGGTACGGATAAATCTCTCCTAGAAATTGAGGGTAAAAGCCTGTTGCAGCGGGCGTGTGAGGTTGCAGCAGCCTTAACGCCAGAAGTGTATGTTTTGACTGCTTGGCCCGATCGCTATCGATCGACCCCAACCCAAAAATCCCAATTTCTGGTAGAGTACAATCCGGGTTCCGGCCCCTTAGTGGCATTAACTCAAGGACTGACGGACATTTCTGCCGACTGGATTTTGCTATTAGCTTGCGATTTGCCCTTATTAGATTCCCGAATCATTGATAATTGGGCGAGTAAGTTAACAGAGTTTCCCCCATCTACCTTAGCAGTTGTCCCCTATCAAAATTCGCGCTGGGAGCCATTATGCGGTTTCTACCGCAAACAATCTCTGTCCAGCTTGCAAAGTTTTATTGACAAAGGGGGACATTCATTTCAACAGTGGTTAAATCAAATCCAAGTAATCCCTCTACCCGTAGGGGAACGAGAAGCAGTCATGCTATCGAATTGCAATACACTAGAAGAATTTGAGCAATTAAAAGGTAAAATGGTTGACAGTTGACAGTTGACAGACTAATGACTAATAGGGTTCGCGAGCGGGGACGCTCGCACTAATAACTAATGACTAATAACTAATGATTAACGAATATTGGTTACTCGATCGCGAAATCACATTCCTCAACCACGGTTCCTTTGGAGCCTGTCCGATTCCCGTACTGGAAGCGCAAACCAGTTTTCGAGAACAACTGGAAAGAGAACCATTGCGCTTTTTAATGCGGGAATTTGAGCCGCTGTTAGATAACGCCAGAAATCAGTTAGCCACCTTTATTGGTGCAGGCGAAGAAGAATTAGCCTTTGTGCCGAATGCTACCACTGGAGTCAATGCCGTTTTGCGATCGCTCTATTTTAGTCCGGGCGACGAATTGCTAACCACAAATCAGGAATACAACGCCTGTCGCAACACACTAGATTTTATCGCAGAGCGCACAGGCGCCAAAGTAATAGTAGCAGAAATACCATTTCCCATTGAATCGCCAGAACAAATTATTGAAGCAATAATTAAGTGCGTTTCCCCGCAAACAAAATTAGCCTTATTAGACCACATTGTCAGCCAAACAGGTTTAATTTTTCCCATCAAACAGTTAGTCGGCGAATTAGCTAATCGCGGCGTAGATGTATTAGTAGACGGAGCTCACGCACCGGGAATGGTAGCACTGAATTTAGAAGAAATCGGCGCCGCTTACTACACAGGAAATTGCCACAAATGGCTGTGCGCGCCGAAAGGTGCAGCTTTTCTGTACGTGAGGCGAGACAAACAAGATAGCATTCGGCCAACTACCATCAGTCACGGCGCCAACTCACCGCGCGCCGACAAATCACGCTTTCAACTAGAATTTGACTGGATGGGAACAGTCGATCCAAGTCCCTATTTGTGCGTACCTGTAGCCATTGATTTCATGGGTTCTTTGTTGAGTGGCGGCTGGCCGGAATTGATGGCAAAGAATCATGATTTAGCATTGGCTGGGAGACAAATATTAGCAGATAAATTAGATTTGCCGCTGCCTTGTCCCGATGAAATGGTAGGTTCTATGGCTGTTATACCACTAGCCGACGAACAGCCTGACGCCGCTGCAACGGGTGGAATTCCACCATTGCAAGAGGTGCTGTGGCAGATTTTCAAAATAGAAGTGCCGGTTATTCCTTGGCCAGATTCTAGCAAGCGGCTGGTGAGGATTTCAGCTCAATTTTACAATACCTTGCCACAGTATGAATATTTAGCGAAAGCGCTAGCTGAGCTAACAGGAAATTCAGCGGGAGATTCCCAAAAAACCTAAACCTTAACTATAGTAATCCTCAAAAAAAAAGGTACGTTGTTGGGCTTGGGCCCTCCGAAGATTTGTGATCTACCAACTTACCCAACAACAGCTTTTACCAAATATACCTAAATACGCTTGGATTAAAGCTTTCAAATGAGTTTGATCTCACGAATTTACAGGAAATACAAGCATCTTTTAGCAGCCTGACTATTCTTAAATGAACCGTATTGGTCTACAATCTACGGTAAGAGGGCTGAAGCCCAACAACGTACCTTATCTTTCTGAGAGCCACTATATCAAAATAAATATTGCAAAAAATTATATTTAAAATATTCACTATCTAAAATTAAGCAACTAATACGAATCCTAAAAAAACTGGCAAAATATTATAAATAGTATGCGAGCATCTGTAGGGATACGACAATACCGTCTAGTTCACAGAACTGCGAGTTTTAATAATTGGTACAAGATTAAGAATTGTAGCAATTTATTTTAAATTAGCATTAAAACACGGTACGAAAATCGGATTTTACACAACTTCCGCTGCACCGAATATAATGTATCAAGACTTGTATTTATATCCCCAAAAAACAAAATAAAAAGAGGAGAATACGATGTCAAATGCCATGATGGTAATTTTCCCCTATCGCGAACAGTACACCTGGGTTTTTGACGACGAGCGAGCCGGACTTGTCCGAGAACCATTTGTTCAGGGCGTCCCCGAAATGATTAACGTACTTGTCGCAGACATTCCCAACGCCGCTCAAGGTTTCCGACTATTATTTTCAGCCAATCCATTTCCCGGATATCAAGCAGAAATGGCTTGGTTTAAAACAGAATACGGCGGAAACTGGTATCGGTGGGAAGCCGAAAATCTCGAAGGCTGGCTTTGTCCGGCTTTGTTTAAATACTTTCTAGAAGCACCGCCCAAGTTTTATTGCAAAGCTGAAAAAATGTAATAATCAAGAGCAAGTCAATGAAAAACTTGTCAATCTTTAAGAGAAACTTTGTTAAACCAGCCGATCGCAAATCTAGACAAAAGCTCAAATTAGCACTATGTATATTTGGGCTATTTGTGCTAATTGTCACAGCAGCCATCTCCGCAGGACTCGGGGCAATTACCGCCCTCTTAGCACCCGTGGAACCGCAAATGATTAGCAAAGTCCTAGACGCTACAGGCTTTAACTATATATCATCCAACCGCTCTGGATACCGCCTCTCGCGGCCTGTTAATATCTTAATCCTGGGAATTGACCGCGTACCCGGATCTGTCCCCAATTCCCGCAAGATTTTTAACGGCCGCAGCGATACAATACTCTTATTCCACCTCGATCCTAGAGAGAAATCTATTAGTTTGCTTTCAATTCCGCGAGATACAAAAGTCGAAATTCCCGGAATTAGCTTCAGCAAAATTAACGAAGCAAATGCCAGAGGAGGAGCAGTTTTGGCGGCGCGATTGGTGAGCACTATCGCCAACAATGCAACAATTGAAAGATACGTGCGAGTCAGCAGCGTTGCGTTTCGGGAATTAGTCGATTTGTTGGACGGAGTTGAGGTATTTGTACCTCGGGCGATGTCCTATACAGATAAAGCCCAAAAGTTAAGCATAAATTTAGCACAGGGATGGCAAAATCTCAACGGAGAAGAAGCAGAACAATTGGCTCGATTTCGCAACGACGGTTTGGGAGATATCGGCCGAATTGGGCGACAGCAATCTTTAATTCAAGCTATTCGCAACCGCCTCGCAAGTCCATCAGTATTGGTGCGATTGCCACAAATTGTGCGATTGATGCAAAAATATGTAGATACAAACCTAAATTTTGAGGAAATATTGACGATCGCAAATTTCGGTTTGCAATTGGAGCGAGATAATTTTAAAATGGTGATGTTACCGGGACGCTCTAGCTCATCACAAGGGGATTTGAGGAGTTATTGGATTGTCGATGTTGCTGGGCGCGATCGCATTATGACACAATATTTCAAACAAGGCGCAGCGGATTTTGCCCAAGGGCGAAACGCCAATCCCAGCCAGCCGGTTTCACCCAGCAGCCTCAAAATCGCCGTCCAAAATGCTTCTAGCAACCCAAAAACCGCCAAAACCGTCGCTGAATTTCTCAGAAAAAAGGGCTTTTCTAACGTATCTGTAGTCAAAGATTGGCCCGACAAGCAACGTCAAAGTCAAATTATTGTACAGCAAGGCGATTTAGAAGCAGCAAATCTTCTGCAAAAAACTTTAGGCTATGGTAAAATAGAAGCATCTTCTACTGGTGAAATTGAATCTGACTTGACACTTCGCGTCGGCGAAGATTTGGTAAAGCGATTTAATTAGTTATTAGTTATTAGTTATTAGTTATTGGTTATTAGTTATTGGTTATTGGTTATTGGTTATTGGTTATTTGTTGCTTGCAATGCCCTGTTTTCCCTTCTTCCCAATGCCCAATGCCCAATGCCCAATGCCCAATGCCCAATTCCCCATTCCCAATTCCCCATTCCCAATTCCCAATTCCCCATTCCCTATTCCCTATTCTCATCATCATGAAAAGTCTATTCCGAATTTTACTGAGCCTAATTATAAGTGTAGTGTTAGCCTTTGGGTGGGTAATGCTGAGTGCTACTCCGGCATTTGCGCTACCAAAAAAAAATATTAATTACACAAATATTAACTTGTCCGATCGCGATTTCTCCAATTCTGACTTAGCGGGCGGAACATTCGTCGCCGCCGAGATGCGGGGAACCAACTTTCAAGGCGCTGATTTAACCAATGCGATTTTGACTAAGGGAGTTTTGTGGAAGGCCAACTTGTCAGGTGCAAATCTGTCCGGTGCTTTAGCCGATAGAATTACATTCGACGGCGCTAATTTGACGAATGCTAATTTCACCGAAGCAATTATGACTCGAAGTCGTTTTTTTGATGCAGCCATTTCCGGGGCTGATTTTACCGACGCAATTATCGATGCTTATCAAGTAACAATGATGTGCGAAAAAGCCGATGGTGTCAATCCCGTGACGGGAGTTTCTACGCGAGAAAGTCTGGGATGTTCGTAGAAATTTTGATTTAAATAAGGCTGACGCGCCAGGGCGAGAAACCGGGTTTCTACGAGTTTTTTGGTTTAGTAACAATCAATCTCCAAAGAAACCCGGTTTCTGAGTTCAGCCTGTACACTCTTCGGCTAGAAACCGGGTTTCTACGAGTTTGTTAGTTTAGTAACAATCAATCTCCAAAGAAACCCGGTTTCTGAGTTCAGCCTGCATCACTTACATCCGTTACGTTCGCTACATCCCGCATATTGCTCGTTGCGGAAATTCCTTTTATCGAGCGCGACAAATGCCTGTATTTGCAGTACCCAATACCAAGTCAGAATTCAACAATAAATCTAAATCAGTGTCGGGATTAACAGCATACAAATCGACTTTATCTCGACCCAAAAATACCCCAACCAAAGTACCGACTCCTGCGCCGCCGAGTACCTCTTCAGTGGCGATCGCCCGATCGCCCGTAACTCCCGCAATCGCCGCCGCCGCTGCTGCACCCAAAGCCGTGTTCTTAATCAGATTACCAACATTCACGCCCTTAGTCACAGTTTCTTTGCGAGTAATCACCTGCGAAGTAGCATTCAGAGGAACTCTGCTACCGTTGATGATACTTAACTCTTGCGCCACAAACTGAACGCCCTCAGCAGTCGATCGCAATTCGCCACTAATTTTCGAGCCTTCGGGTATCATAAC
The DNA here is from genome assembly GCF_020737885.1 of Microcoleus sp. PH2017_34_RAT_O_A. Lineage (NCBI taxonomy): Bacteria > Bacillati > Cyanobacteriota > Cyanophyceae > Oscillatoriales > Microcoleaceae > Microcoleus > Microcoleus sp. PH2017_34_RAT_O_A. The sequence continues at coordinate 102,858 of NZ_JAEQDD010000005.1, forward strand.
CTTGCCATTACTTCCTGCGATATCCGCAGCCACAGTCAGCGTAATCGGAGACTTGTCATTGGGGGCGAGCAAAATTTTGCCTTTGGCGTACTCGATGGGAATAGTCACCCCGCTGGGGATTTTCACAGCAACACTCTGGCCAATATCAATCTTAGCAATGTAAGGAGAATTAATTGCTCTTGCTTGATTGGTACTGACTAATGTTTGATAGATAAAAGCAGCTACTTCCGCCCGCGTGGCTGACTGGTTTGGCTTCAGGGATTTAGGATTGGGATAGCTGACAACCAACTGTTTTTCAGTAGCAGCAGCCACACTTTTCACAGCATAACTTTGAATTTCACCCGCATCATTATAGTAGCTGAGAACATCTTGAAAATTGCAAGCAGGCTCATAACCCAGCCCGTTATTTAAAGCCACTACAACTTGAACGCGAGGAATCTGCTGTGATGGCCTGAAAACATTGCCGGGGTAGCCAGACATCCATCCCATTTCATAAGCTTCGGCGATCGCCCCCCGCGCCCAAAAATTAGACGGAACATCGACAAAACCTATAGCAGCGCGAGTTTTCGCCTTTTTCACAGAACGGATCATTGCCGCGAATTCCGCCCGCGTTACCAGTGCATCCGGGCGGAAAGTGCGATCGGGAAATCCTTTAATAATTCCTCTTTCTGACAAATCTTGAATAAAGTCTTTCGCCCAATAGTTATTACTAACATCCGAAAAAGCTGTTTGAGCAAAAGCAGGCGCAGGAGTCAGCATCGGCGCTGCGGTTCCGGCAACAGTTGCCAATGTTAATATAACAGATGTGCCGAATTTAATGCGTTGAAATACAGACATTTTTGATTCTCCAATTTACACAAGTTTTTTATTGAGAAAAAAGCAAGCCTTTGTCCGGCTATTTATCGTTGATTGATTCTTGCCTAGCTTGCTCTTGTGCTCAGTGATGTCATCATTATTAAATGCTTTTATTTGTGGCGAGGGGAAGATACGGTCTTTTAAAATAAATATTTTTATGCTGGTTGGTCGATTTTAAAATGCTTAAATTCCTTAAAATCCTTATGTTGCTTATCTTCCTTATCTACCTGGAACTTATAAAGGTACGTAAAAGGTACGTTGTTGCGCTTCAGCGCTCTTTTGGGATATCGGAAAGAGCGCTGAAGCGCAACAACGTACCTAGATTAATGACTAATTGAAAAGAGCGCTAAAGCGCAACTACGTACCTAGACTAATAACTAATGACTAATAGCGAGTAGCGGTTCCCAACTTGTCACATCTTCAAATAAACATTGATAACCGACTTCATTGGGATGGAGACCATCCGAAGTCAGACAAGAACGCCACCAAATATTACCGCGATCGATCCATTTATCAAAAATATCTAAATAGGGAATTCCCCGTTCCAAACAAGCTAACTTTGTGGCTTCTTTATAGCGATATTGGTCAGCGTGATTGTAGTACAAACAATCTTGAAAAGGCATTTTGCTTTCATCCACCGGCACCATCCCGACAAATATCACCGGACAAAGTTGTTGCGATAAATTTAACAAATTATCCAAAACAGTTTTAAAATGTTCAAAATCAGTATAACTGCGCCCAGTAGGCGATTGCACTCTCGCCGTATCGTTGAGGCCTACCGACAGTATGATGGCATCCGGGACGCGGTTTCTGAGCTCGCCCCGGTGCCGAAACTCGTTTTCGAGGCGCTGGGCGACTTGATACGTGCGATCGCCCCGAACGCCCAAATTGTATAAAACGTGTCCTGCACTCTCCGTTAACATCCACTGTCGCCGCAATCTTTCCACCCAACCCCCGCCTACACCGTCGCCGAAACCGTAGATTAAACTGTCGCCGAAAGCAACCAATTTGAGGGGATGAGAATTTACCTGATGCAAGTGACCAAAGGAATAGGCTGTTGTTGCCTGCATAAGCAATGATACTCAGTTAGTAATTTTGAATCTTCGCATACTAGACTAGAATGTAACATTAGATAAAGTAGGTAATCTCATGGTTAAGCGTCCAACCTTCGATTCAACTCAGCTAACCCGTCGGGCAGAAGAGTTGATCGGTGCTGCATCCAATCGCTATCGGATTACGGTGCAAGTGGCGAACCGCGCCAAACGCCGTCGCTATGAAGATTTTGACAATATGGACGACCATCAAATGATGAAACCTGTGATGCGGGCGATATTTGAGATGTCGGACGAACTCACTCAGCCGGAAATTATCGGGGATATCTAGACTTGGGGAGTTTTGAGTTTTGAGTGGTGAATTTCAACAATTTTTGTTAATTCAAAACTCAAAACTTTCTTCAACCAGACTGGCGCGACTGGCAGAAAAATCCGGTTTATTTTTAGCTTTCAAACGAGTGCTAGCCGGAGACCAAGTTACATCTATATACGCAAGCAAGTTACATCTATATACGCAAGCGAGCGGGACGCTCGCACTGCGAAGAAACGCTTTTTACCAAATCGGGATGCTCCCAACCGGGTTGATTTTCGTAAATCCTAAGATGAGAGATTAGGATATAGGCTGGTAGGTGAGTTTAGGAAATTATTCTATTTTTGAATTGAAATTATTGTCAAAACCGTGAAAAAGAAATTCAAGCTGGGCTTCAGTTTTCTGTTAGTTACTTTGAGTGTGGCGATTTTTACGCTTTTGAGTGGCGTATTGGAATCGGGCGAACTGAGTGTGTCGGCTTTGGAACCTTCGCTGCTGCGTGGTTCTGGGTCTAGAGGACTGGTTGCTCAACAATCGGCGCCACAGCAATTGAGGGCGCAGGATGCGTGGAAATTGGTGTATGAAAAAGTGCCGGATTTGCCGATCGAGAATAACTACATTTCTAAGGAAACCGGCAAAGTAGATCCCAACAATACTTTAGTCGGGCGCTTGATTAGATATCATGTGTTTGTTAAAGGACGGCCGCCGAATTACCGTTTTGATTGGAAGTTGAGTTTAGCTGACTATCTGGGGGCGACTCCCGATTATTTGGTGGAAGGCGTGTATCCGGGAAAAGATGTTTTGCGAGAAAATCCGATGGAACGCGATCGCGCTGCTATTCAAAGTTTAAATAGAAAACAGCGGGATGCTTTGGTTCAAGCTTTGGTTGATGTTTTTACCGAGAATTCGGGGCCATCGCGCACACCGGCGGCGGGCGAAACACCAAAAGGGCGATCGACTTCCCCGGAAATACCGCAGCCACAGCCGGGAGATGCAAAGTTGCTGACACCGTAAGCTTGAAGGAGGCCTAGAAACCGGGTTTTTGGCTAATCTGCCTGGTGTAACGCGTCTTTTCGGCATAAACAGATTGGTTCGTAGTGCGGACTTCAGTCCGCAGCGGGAGAGCGGACTGAAGTCCGCACTACGAACCGTTGTTGTTATCGTAATCGACTGGACATGATATAAGCCATAAAATCACCTAATCAATCTAAAATCCAAAATCCAAAATCTAAAATCGCCAGATGGAACGTGTAATTAAGACTGGTGCGGGCTGGCGTTTGGGATGGAACCCAAACGCAGAAGAGTTTCAGGGTTTGGTGGCTGGGGAAGGTTGGGCGATCGAACTCACCGAAGCCGAGTTAAACGATTTTTGCCGGTTGTTGGGACAATTAGCCGCCACAATGAGTCAAATGGCCTCTGAGTTAATGGACGAGGAAAAAATCGCCATTGAAGCCGAAAGCGACTTGTTGTGGGTGCAGTTAGAAGGCTATCCCGAAGCTTACAGCGTGCAGTTGATCTTGAATGCTGGTAGGAGGTGCGAGGGTTTTTGGCCGGCGGCTGCGGTTCCGAGTTTGGTGCAGGCAACCAAAGTTTTAAAAGTTTTTTGACTTTTTCTGAGATTCTATGCTAAGCTGTTAAAGCTGTCGGGGCGTAGCGCAGCTTGGTAGCGCACTACTTTGGGGTAGTAGGGGTCGTGGGTTCAAATCCCGCCGCTCCGATTGTGATAAAGATCGTGATAAAACCTTCTCAAACGAGAAGGTTTTGTTGTTTTTAGCAGTGACTCTTGGTATTGCTGAGTTCGTGACAGTGGAGTACAAAACGTCATCCTCTGGATCCTCTTTTAGGCAAAACCAGGAAATTTCTCACTCAAACTTTGAGAGAAATAATACTGACACCAAAATTCTGCTACTTCTAACAACATCGGTACAGATTTAGGAGTTATACCTGAACCATACTCCGGGGCATAACTTTCTACGTATTCTTTAGCTAGTTTATAGATCCAATAAGGAAAATCGTTGTCTGTGAAACAACGCAGTGCATAGTCTAATTTTAGTAAATTTCCACTGCGGACAAAATGTACTGTTCCCCAGGCAACATTACGACGATCGTCTCCTTGTAGGCTATTAATTGTTCTCAATAACTTACGGATAGATTGCTCGCCTTCATTACTAGGATTTTCTAGGTAAATTTCCATTTGGGCGATTCCTTCAGCTATTACCTGTTTGTGCTGTTCCCATTCTTCCTCGGTATAGTGTTCGGGACAAGTAGCTTGATTCATCTCGTGTTGTACTCGCTGAGAAATGTACAGCGCAAATTTTTCGGCCGCAACTCGATCGGTACACAAACTTTTGATACTTGTCAGTCTGGTTATGGATATAGCAAATCGAGTTTTTTCAAGTTCCTTGGCTGTTTGAACCCATTTCTTGATTTTAGTGGCAATAGGAGTTAGTGAACTTTTTGGTTTCATTTTAATTGATAGAATGCACAAGTTTTGTCGTAGGTTTTTTTAGATTGTACACAAACCTATGTCATAGATGGCGATCGCCATTTCGGTTATTTTCCGGGAATTTTGCTGTGACTCGGGCGATCGTAGTGTCGGAATGTGCTGTTAAATGTTGTCGAATGCCATCTCGTCAATTATTCCATTGTTTTTGTCATAACTCCTCCTCAATCTCCACATCTACCGCTTCTAACTCAGCTTCCAACTGCTCAAAAGTCGGCAAACTCCCCTGTAACTGTTCCGGTAAAGTCTCCCGCAATTGATAAGTCGAAACCCCGATCGCCTTATTCATGTCTCGCAAAGAATATTCCACAATCTTCTGCTTTTTATTCTTGCATAAAATCATCCCAATAGTCGGCATATCGTCCCGGTGTTTGAGTAAATCATCCACAGCCGAAACGTAAAAACTCATCTTTCCCGAAAATTCCGGCTTAAACGCTTCCACTTTCAAGTCAATTACCACAAAACAACGCAAACGTAAATGATAAAATAATAAATCAATATAAAAATCTTCCCCTTCAACCTCCAGGTGATACTGACTCCCGACAAAAGCAAACCCTACCCCCAACTCCAGCAAAAAATCGCGGATACGTTCAATCAAAGCCTGCTCTAAATCGCGCTCTTTTGCTGCTTTACCTAAACTGAGAAACTCAAAATTATAAGGGTCTTTAAATAACTGTTGAGCCAGTTCTGATTGAGGATTTGGCAGAGTGCGAGAGAAATTAGTATCAGCTTTCCCTTGCCGCCGGTATAGTCTACTTTCTATCTGATGAACTAACACATTTCGACTCCATCCTTGCTCGATAGTTTGGCGAATGTACCACTCGCGCTCAACCCCATCTTTCACACTATCCAAAATGCGGATATTATGGCCCCAAGGAATTTGTGCAACAACCTGCTGCACAAATTCAAAATCTGGGTAAGTTTCCGCAAAACTCCTCATATATTTCAGATTGCGAGATGAAAAACCCTTCATCTCAGGAAAAGCTTTTTGCAAGTCAGCAGCCAAAGTGTCTATAACTTTAGTACCCCATCCTTGCTGCTGTTGCCGATTTAAAATATCCTGTCCAATTTGCCAATAAAGCAACACTAATTCTCGGTTAACAGAAACTGCTGCCCGTACTTGAGCATTGCGGATGCGTTCTTTCAGTTCCCGCAGGAAAATATTATAATCTTCTGGAATTGATAAACTATCCACCATAGCTTAACCCCCACATATTTTCTTGAATCAGCGTGGTTTTATAGTCAGGATAGGAAATATAAAACTACGAAAAGTATAGCCGATCAATGTATGTAGTTGCGCTTCAGCGCTCTTTGCTAATCTTATAAAGAGCGCTGAAGCGCAACTACGTACCTAAGTTGTCCTAAATATTTTCAATCTTGAGCAATAATTAAACAATCACTGCCAACTTTCGACAGAAAATCAGGAAATGCTGCTGTGGGGCTGCTATCTTTGTTTACAACTCTGCGGAGTGTATAGCCTTTTTCAGGAGCTCTGCCGAAAAACGAGTTTCTGCGATCCCAGATATCCCCATTGGGAGTGTTCGGATCGCGATCGATCAAAAAATCCATAATCCACGGCGGTACAGACAATCCAAACGCGATCGGCGTGATGTGCCCGTGCTGCAAAGTTGCATCCGAGAAGCGGAATAAGTAGCTGAAGCGAGAAAATTTGACGGCATAAAGTAACATCCGTCCCGCCATTGATGAATGAAATGTCCAGACAACTGGTTCATAAATCCGCAGCAATAATGTTCGTTGGCCAGGATTCCATTCTGAATTGTACATCGTCAGACAATAGTCTGGCAAAATATTCCCGTCCATAAAGAAGATACCTTGCAGGGCTTCTGGAAACTCCGGTGGATGTTCTGCTTTCATCCAGGTTGCGATGTCTTTTAGTTTCTTTGTTTCAATTAACATGGTATTATTTAACCTCTAAAAAATTGTGATTTAGTCTCTGGTTATATACCCCCTTGAGTTCGTTGTGTAACAGGCATCTTGCGTGTTTTTTAAGGGCGGGCGGGACGCCCACTTTACAAGCAATTTGATGTGTTGTGGAACAGGCATCTTGCGTGTTTTTTAAGGGCGGGCGGGACGCCCACTCCACAAGCAATTTGATGTGTTGTGGAACAGGCATCTTGCCTGTTACGATCGCCGAACTTTACCAACGGTACTAATGACATCCACCAGCATCTTCAGTGCGATATCTTTAGCTGGGCAAATCCGTCCCGCACTCCGATCGCCCACCGAATGAAAACCCATATGATAAGGGCACAAATTCTCGCGCTTAGCGTTGAATTCGTACACCGTAGAACCCCAGAAACTCGCGTCTAGATGCCCCAAACTGAGCGGTATCAGTACCTTGGTTCCGGCGGGAAAAGTGCGCTGTCTGCCCCCTACCGTGGCGGTAAATGGCTCTGTCGCGACTCGGTGGGTGGCGCTGACGGGAGCCCAGAGGCGCCCGCATTCCAACAGGAAAAGCTCGATCGACTGGCGATCGTCCAAATCGAGATCGTCCCAAAACTCCGTCGGATTAATTTGAGCCGTCTGTGTTCCTTTATACGCCGGGAGAGGGCGGTATCCCATAGCCGTGTAGCCTAGGTGCAGGGGGCCTTGCAGTCCCGCTATCCCCATAATTGCTGTCATCAGCTTTGCCAATTCCCGCCTAGTCATGCCGTTGTTTTCCGAGCTCACCTCGAAGTCGGCTAGGGCAGGAGAATTTTCGTAGATAGTCGCCGCGCGCTCGATTAAAGCCGACAAATCCCCGTGTCCAAACAGGTTCAGGCTTTGCAGCAGGCTGCCCGCGACGGCGAAGTAGTGCGCTGGGCTTTGGCGGATGTAATGTAAATCGGTGAGAAGTTCGATCGCAGACTTGTCATCTGGGTTAATCCCAAAAATTACGTAGTGCAGGTATGGAACTAAAAATCCCATCCAACCGCGCCTGACATCGGTAAAAAATGTTCCCCCCGCACCGTGCGGCATCTCGGTATAATCTGATGCTAGGCGATCGAGCAACCGCCTGCTGATTTCGTCTTCTTGGCGATCGGTTGTGGCGCTGTTGAAAAGATACTTTTGCATACAGCTTCGGAATGCTGCGTGGTTGCTGCTACCGTCTGGTTCGCGATCGGACAAAGACAGCAGGAAAAGGTTCCTACCGCCGACATCTTGGTTGGGGGAGAGATCGGCATCGAGCACAGAAGTACCCAGCCGCCATCCGCGCGCCTGAGGCGATGTGAGTGCTTCTTCGAGTGTTGCAAATTCTCCCATCACGACTTGTCCCGCGCAGCAAAAATTAGCCCCGAAAGCCAGCCGTTTTATTGGCAAATAGGTGGGTTCGTTGGCAATTAAACCCTCTATAAGACTGATTATCGGCAGGAACGTTTTGCTGAGGCTTTCTGTCGGATTTTCCAAAGTCCAAGTCTGAAACTCATGCAGTGCCGGGTTCATAAATGATGAGAAGACACCTTCTAAATTTAGGTTCGTCATAATTAAGATACTTTTTGCTAAAAGTTGCTAAACTTTAAAATCAATTGTCTTTGATTGATTAGTACGAGCGGCATCGATCGATAGTTAACTTAATATTTATGCCGTTTGCCCTTGGGTAAAACCGGAAGATTTCTCTAAACATTAAGAAACAGATATATAGTTATACCAATTTTACATCAAGTTAGATATAGCCTTTCTCAAAAAAGTGAGGTATGCCCGCTAGTCTTATGCCCTATGCCCCATGCTCTATGCCCCATGCCCATGAGTACCTCATATGAGAGCTTGAAAGGCTATAGAATAAAGATACTGTTGAGAGGTCATGAGTTATGGCACACTGATTCTGGCGATCGCAGAAAGTGCACAGAGCAAGCGAGCAACAACTAAAAAACAGTCGCACCGCTCAAGGGAGAAGTATTTCTGACACTTGTGGAATTGCATGAACGACTGAATCTTGTTCTGCAACAAATCACACCTGAATAAATTTGTTCGCTATCTTCTTACAATTTCATTTTTGAATCTTTATTCGAGGCAGCTTCATATTAAATTGCTATCAAACATCTCTTTAAAACTTGATAGATCGAAAATTTTTGTGCCTTTATAGTCAAAATATTTTCCTTCTCGATCGACTAAAACTGTTTTAATTTTAAGCTGCTTAGCCCCTTCGATATCGTCTTCGATTGAGTCACCAACCATTAACACTTGTGATGGTTCTATATTTAAATCATCTATAACAAATTTAAAAACTTTAGAGCTAGGTTTGCCAAAACCAATTTCTTCACTAATATAAATTTTGTTAATATATTCCTCTAATTTTAATGCCTTGATTTTGTCCCTTTGTCCGTCGGAAGGTCCATTTGTAAGAATAGCGGTATTAATTTCTTTTTTTCGTAAATCTTTTAGCGATGGAATAACATCATCAAATAATGTTATTCCGTGATTTGCCTCTTTCATATAAATATCATTTAGTGCTGAAGAAAACGCTAAACGATTTTCGCGTTCGCCTGGTATAACATCAGCATAGCGACGCAACCTATACTCGTCCCTAGAAATAATTCCCTTAACAAACTGTCGGAACAAGGTAGGCTCTATCAAGCTATAACTATTCCAAAATTGATTAACATCTATGCCAGATGATTCAAGAACTCGATTAACAAGACTGATTGCATTTTTTTTAGCTTTCTGATAATCACAAAGTGTATCATCTAGATCGAAAATGACATATTTTATTCTATGCAACTTCATGTAAAATTGGTATTTTTTATATCGATCTGTTTAAAGTCTAAAATCCCAAATAAAATGACGCCCGCGAAAGTTTCCTAGCAGTACAAAAGCACTTTATCGGAAACCCGCGGGCGTCAAAATCAAACAAACTTAAATCTTAGAACAGACCAAGCGTGAAAGATTTGTCGATCGGGAAAATAGCACCAATACCCAACCACAGAGTTACCGCAGTTCCAAAAAGGAAGACTGTAGTAGCAACAGGGCGGCGGAACGGATTTTGGAACTTGTTAACATTCTCGATGAACGGAATCAAAATCAAGCCAACTGGAACACCGGCCATGCAAGCAATACCCAACAATTTGTTAGGCAAAACGCGCAGGAGTTGGAACACAGGCCACAAATACCATTCCGGCAGAATTTCTAGCGGAGTAGCAAAAGGATTGGCAGGTTCGCCAATCATAGCCGGGTCTAGTACAGCCAAGCCGACGCACAGAGAAATCGTTCCCATGATCACAATTGGGAAAACGTAGAGCAAGTCATTGGGCCAAGCTGGTTCGCCGTAATAGTTGTGACCCATGCCCTTAGCGAGCTTAGCGCGTAGCTCTGGATCGCTCAAATCTGGTTTTTTGATAATAGACATAGTGAGAGTGTTCTCCTTTTAGTTTTGCCCGGGCCTGGCATTCCGCTGTATTCGTTAGTCCGAATCAGCGGGGCGATCGCACGAAGTATTGACCGTAATAAATATCTTGACATCCTCACCGCCGTAAAACGGACGGTGATTCCTAAACCTCACGATTTAGGTTTCTGCTTCATCGCAACTGCCTCCACCCTAGGCGCGAGTTTATGGCCTTACGTTCGCTCCACAGACTATCCCCGCAAGCCTTGCGGTTCTTGTGTGTCGAAATCCAAAAAAGGAGTTCTCATTTTTTTGGTTGATTCTAGGGGTGGACTGTCCATTGCCCTATCCTCTTTTCCCGGTCTACCGATTTGTCTGCGCCACCAGTTTTACTGGACTTCGCTCGTTAGGCTGTCTGAATCCATCGTCTCGGGTGGGTCAAGGACCACCTTAATTATACTGAAAGATTTGTAAAGCCGTCCTGGAAGGACGGGGTTTCAAACCCAATTTTCTGATGAGAGATGAATTCTGAATTTTCAACCCAAAATTCCGCAGGGGGGCAAAAAAATACCTCCCCCACAACTCAAAATTTACAATGGGCCAGAAATGCCTTGCTTGCGAATCATCAAGAAGTGAGCCAGCATGAAGACGATAATCAGCCAAGGCAACACAAAAGTGTGCAAGCTGTAGTAACGAGTCAAAGTGCCTTGACCGACGCTGACACCGCCGCGAAGCAGTTCTACCAGTGTAGAACCGACAAAGGGAATGGCTTCTGGTACGCCGGAAACGATTTTAACTGCCCAGTAACCGATTTGATCCCAAGGCAGAGAGTAGCCGGTCACGCCGAAAGAAACAGTGAGAACCGCCAAGATTACTCCTGTCACCCAGGTTAATTCGCGGGGCTTTTTGAAGCCGCCGGTCAGGTAAACCCGGAAGGTGTGCAAAATCATCATCAGTACCATCATGCTGGCAGACCAGCGGTGGATGGAGCGGATCAGCCAGCCGAAGTTGACTTCATTCATCAGATATTGCACTGAAGAAAAAGCTTCTGCTACCGTGGGACGGTAATAGAAAGTCATGGCGAAGCCGGTGGCAAACTGGATTAGAAAACAAACTAGAGTAATGCCGCCCAAGCAATAGAAGATGTTGACGTGGGGAGGTACATACTTTGTAGTGATGTCGTCTGCGATCGCCTGAATTTCCAGGCGTTCATCAAACCACTGGAAGGTTTTTGAGTCGGTGATTTGTTTAGAAAACATGGAGCCAGAATTCCTAAAAGAATATTGCTGTGGTTGAGGTTCATTCTCAGCAGCCACAAGGTTTTTTTGTCGCCCCGCGCCGAGCAGTTGGCTTTTACTAGCAAATGCCTGAGGCTATTTTTAAATTTGGAGCTCATGAAAGGAAATCTCTTGTGCGATCGCCCGCGAGCACTGGGAAACCAAGCTAGAGCTGAGCCCTACTCGCTGGCGTTGCGCGATCGAATTCCAGACTGTGATAAAAAATGTAACATAATTGCTGTACAAATTTCACGGAGCGATGCTTTTGCCTTCGTCTCAAATAGCATTTTCTGCCAGCTCAACATCCGCCCCAAGCTCGCATACAGCCAAGAACCCAGCCCAGGAGCAAAGTCCGAGTCCGCCAGAGGGTGGCTGGGAGGTAAAATTTAATATTCATGATAAAACTTCACTAATTTTGCGATTAAATGTTACAATTAACTAATTTTTTGTTCGCGGCTGGGCAATGATGAATCCTGAATGTCTCCGGGACAGTTGACTGCACAAAAGCTTAAAAGCTTACAAACTTAAAATACAGGAAATGCCATACTTGCCTATCTTTGAGACAAAAAAATCATGCAGAGACGAGTTTTCCAGACAGCAATTATCTTCTTCCTCCAAGTCGTCCTGGTTCTAGGCGCATGGGCTCTTCCGGCGGCGGCGCTAACTCCAGAACAGCAGTTGTTGAGCGAAGCTTGGCGCATTGTCAATCGTTCCTATGTGGATGACACCTTCAACTCGAAAAACTGGTGGTCGATTCGCGAAAAAGCCGTCAAGGAACCGCTCAACGACAGACAGCAGACTTACACGGCGATTCAAGGGATGCTGGCAAATCTTGACGACCCTTTTACTCGACTGCTCAAACCGGAACAGTACCGCAGTTTGCAGGTCAACACTTCGGGAGAATTGACGGGAGTTGGGCTACAAATTGCGATCGACCCCGAGACAAATACTCTGACAGTGGTGGCTCCTTTGGCGGGCTCGCCGGCGGATAAAGCCGGCATTCAACCGCTCGATCGCATTTTGAAAATTGACGGCACTCCTACCTCAGAATTGAGCCTGGACGAAGCAGCAACTCGAATGCGGGGCCGCATCGGCACTCCTGTTACTTTGACCTTGGGACGCGAAGGAAGGGAGGTTCCTGAAGACATTGAGCTGGTGCGCGATCGCATTGCTCTCAATCCGGTTTATGCCGAATTGCAGTCCGGGCCGGACAATTTACCGCTGGGCTACATTCGCCTGAGTCAATTCAGCGCTAACGCCACCGAAGAAGTCGCCCATGCGATCGATCGTTTGGAAAAACAAGGCGCTGCCTCCTACATTCTCGATTTGCGGAACAACCCGGGCGGGCTGTTGCAAGCGGGGATTGAAATTGCGCGCCTGTGGATCGATTCTGGGACGATCGTCTACACAGTCAACAGACAAGGCATTCTCGGCAGTTTTGAGGCTTCTGGACAAGCCTTAACTGGCGATCCGCTGATTGTTTTGGTGAACAAGGGAACGGCCAGTGCTAGCGAAATTTTGGCGGGTGCGCTGCAAGATAACGGCAGAGCTCAACTGGTGGGCGAAAAGACTTTCGGGAAAGGACTGATTCAGTCGCTGTTTGATTTGTCCGACGGTTCCGGGTTGGCTGTAACTGTTGCTAAGTACGAGACACCGAACCACACGGATATTAACAAATTGGGGATTTCGCCCGATCGCGCAGTGCCGCTAGAACCGATTGCGCGCGATCGAATTGGCACTGAAGACGACTTACAATATCAAGCTGCACTGCAACTACTAAAAGAGAAAACCGCGATCGCAAAGACGGCGGTTGAAACCGCGCCCAGACAAACAATGTCCGCCTCTGCCGACGGAAGACAATAAAGTAATTTCAACCACCCTTTCTTCAACCCGCACTCCTGCGGGTTTTGTTTGTACAGGCGCGAATTCCATTCGCCCCCTCTTGTTTCTTGAACCCGCATTCCTGGGGTTTTGTTTGTATAGGCGCGAATTCCCTTCGTCCACTCTTCTGTCTGCGCGGTGCACATCCTACAACAATCTTCAGATTAAGGTTGCTGTCTGACAATTTAAGGTTGCAGCGTAGATTCCTCAGAATCGGGTGCTTCGGGTTCCTGCAAAATCACCGGGCGTTGCTGGGGATCGGCTCGATTGCTTTGCTCTTGCATCACAGTTTTAGCCTGACTGGGGTCAAAATAGCGGTTAAAGTCCGATCGCGACTTATCGACTCGCGCTTGAGTAAGATTCACTTCAGCTTGGATTTCGTGCAACTTTTCTTGGACTCCCCGGTAGTGGGGCCAAAGCTGAATCAAAGCAGAAGTCGCACACACTGACAGAACTACATTAACTGCTAACTTGACTCCTGTTTCGGCGGCGAGCGTTTGATGAGGGTAGGAACGCTGGCTGCTGCTGCGACGAGGAGTAACCCGAGGGGGAGTTTTTACAGGACGTAGTGGGGTAACGGTAGGTTGAATCGCTTGCATAATTTTTTTTTCAAATACCTGAGACTGACTTTTTAGAGCTGACCACAGAAAATTCTGAGTTTAACGCACACCTGCCCCTGTTTGTCAGGGTGCTCGCAGCCCAAATTTTTGAGACTGGGTGACGGCTGAGGACGGAATTTCCCAATAAAAATGCCTGCCCTTGCAGTCTCGTCTTCGTGACCACAAACAATCTACTGCACGATGACAGCAATTGTCTGTAATTTCGAGATTTAACTAAGGAGGACAGGCGACGGTGCGGTTCGCTACTGGTGTCTCGAAACTACTTGTACAGTTCTGTTGACAGCCGGAAAGCCAAGATTCCGGGAATCAAAGCAATTACGAGCGCTACGTAGACTTGGGTATCTGTTAAAGACATATGAGGAAAACTCCATTTTACGGGCACGAGCTTTCATCAATTTGAGACAAATTGGCGCTTTTGGGAATCTTTTGTTACAAATCGACAAGTAATTCGGTGCCGTTGGGGAGGAGTGGGAGAGGGGGAGAGGCCGAGAGGGGGAGATGGGGAGATGGGGAAAATCTTTATGCTTGACTTCTCGTTCTCGGATTGAGTTCGATCGCTATAAATCCGCTAAATTCGTTAAAACCCCCTAAATTGGCCGTTTCCGAACTGCCTTGGGAGCGATCGGCCGCGACAAAGTTGCCGGACTAGGTTACGATCAGTAAACGTGACACTCATTTTAGACAGAGCCAGTGATTTGCGCTGAGCTAGTACCTAGCTAGCGATTAAATAGACAAGGTGGTACACTTGTTGACAAATCTACGATGTACCATTTTGTTCAAACCCTGCGCGATTCCCAAAAAACCTTGGATTGTCAGTAAAGACACTCGCTTGCGCTGGGATGTTTCGGGATCGGTGAAATTAGCGTGTTGAGGTCGAACAATGCTTTTATCCATCAAAACAAAGTTAAAACTAAACAAGATTCAGGCAACAGTCATGAGCAAGCACGCTGGAATAGCGAGGTTTACTTATAACTGGGGATTGGCTACTTGGAGTAATCTTTACAAAGATGGATTGAAGCCCAACAAATACCTGCTCAAGAAATTCTTTAACAATCATGTAAAACCTGAGTTTACATGGATTAAAGAAGCGGGAATTTGCCAGAAGATCACTCAATATGCTTTTGACAATCTAGGGGATGCTTTCACTCGGTTCTTCTCCAAAAAAGGTGAATATCCCAAATTTAAGAAGAAGGGTCATCATGATTCCTTCACGATAGATGCAGGTGGCAAACCAATCCCGGTAGATGGTACGTCCATAAACCTACCAACCATCGGTTGGGTAAAAACCCAGGTCGGATTGCCTCACACCACCTGCAAGTCAATCACTATTTCACGTACCGCCGACAGTTGGTTTATTGCTTTTGCTTACGAACAGGAGCATGAACCAACTGTAAAGCAACACGATGCGGTGGGTGTTGACTTGGGAGTTAAAGAGTTAGCAACACTTTCAACGGGTGTTGTTTTTCCTAACCCAAAGCATTACAAAACGCATCTCAATAAGTTGCGTAGGCTGTCAAAGGAGTTATCGAGAAAGACGAAAGGCTCTAGCAATAGATTTAAGGCTAAACAAAAACTAGCGAAGCATCATGCAAAAATAGCAAACCTCAGAAAAAATACTCTTCATCAAATCACTACTTACTTAGGCAAAAACCACGCAACGATAGTAGTAGAAGATTTAAATGTTTCGGGGATGCTAGCCAATCACAAACTAGCTCAAGTCATCGCTGATTGTAGATTCTATGAATTCAAACGTCAACTGGAATACAAAGCTAAAAAGTTTGGCTGTGAAATAATCATTGCTGACCGCTGGTTTCCTTCGAGCAAGACTTGTTCAAACTGCGGACATATTCAAGATATGCCACGGGCAGAAAGGACTTACAACTGTGGAAGTTGCGGTCATTCGATGGACAGAGATTTGAACGCAGCAATTAATTTATCGCGCTTGGCTAAAACGTGAAAGCTTACCGAGGGATAACCGCTCCCATGCTCCCGATGAAGTAAGAAGCAAATGTCTAGACTTGTTTTTATTATTGTTGGTTTTGGTAGCTTTGGAGGCGGTGCTTTCGGCTGACAACGCGATCGCCCTGGCATCTATTTCCAAAGGTTTAGAAGAACCCAAGCTACAGCAACAAGCTCTCAACATCGGTTTGATAATTGCTTTTGTACTGCGAATAGCACTAATTTTAACGGCGACTTGGGTGATCCAGTTCTGGCAGTTTGAACTGCTGGGAGCCCTGTATCTGCTGTGGCTAGTTTTCCAGCACTTTGCGTCAGAGGCTGACTCTGATGGAGAACATCACGGCCCCAGATTTGCGTCTCTGTGGAAAGCAATTCCAGTAATTGCTCTGACGGATTTAGCTTTTTCTTTGGATAGCGTTACAACTGCGATCGCGATTTCTGACCAAACTTGGCTGGTGTTGACTGGCGCGACAATTGGCATCATAACCCTGCGATTTATGGCAGGCTTGTTCATCCGCTGGCTCGATGAGTTCGTACACCTTGAAGATGCTGGCTACATTACAGTCGGTTTCGTGGGAATGCGATTGCTGGTGAAAGTAATTAATGAGAGTTTAGTACCTCCCCAGTGGCTGGTAGTTTCTTCTATCGCCTTAATGTTTGTCTGGGGATTTTCTAAGCGCACTCCCGAGGCATTAGAAACTGTAGAATCTCTTGCAGAATCCGCAGAAGTTGCTGTCAATCTGCCGGATGCAGAAGTTGCAGTCCCGGAAGCGCAAGCACAGAAGTCCGAAATTTAACCTACTTTCATAAAAATCAATACGGGATGCGGGAAACAAGCGTGACTTTAGTCCTTCCTAGGGAAGCGGCTCGGGGGACTTCAGTCCCCATGTTCTTTCTTTGCTATTTCTATTAAAATATTGTATTACGATCGAGAAGTGAGTAAGAACAACCATCTACGTGTTGAAACATCCTAGTTGGCGTGAAATTCCCGCCCCTGGAAACAACGGAAAGAGTGCAAACTTGATGACAGTATGACAGTAAAGGGCAAGTAATAGCAGGTTGTTGAGCGTACCGCATCAAGGCCGAGCGTGATGGACTCGGAAAGCGTTGAAACAGTAAAAGTAACTGGAAACCTAAATTTAATTGGCGTTGCTGAGTTATAGTATGAATAGGAGGAATAATTTATGCAAAGCAAGCGAATGTAAATCAACCCATATCCGTAAAAACGGGAAAAAAAAGGAAAACAGAACCACATTTGTGTCCAATGCGGTCGCCAATTCATCAGTGAGTATGAACCCCAGCGAGATCAAGCGCGAGACCATCAAACGTGATTGCCTGAAAATGTATGTCAATGGCATGGGTTTACGGGCGATAGAAGGAGTTAAGGGAGTTCATCATACCACAGTAATGAATTGGATTAAACAAGTCGGCAAACTGTTACCAGATGTTTATGACCCTGAAGTGATTCCAGAAGTTGGTGAGCTCGATGAATTACAAACTTATGTGAAAAAAAAACAGACAAGATCTGGCTGTGGACAGCGGTTGACCACTTTAAGCCAGGGATTTTAGGATGGGTATTAGGGGATCGTAGCGCTAAGACATTTGAACCATTATGGGACAAAGTAAGTGAATAGAAATGCTACTTTTATGTAACTGATGGATGGTCTGTATATCCCATGTTTATCCCTGATGGATCTCAGATTATTAGCAAGACTTATATGACACGAGTAGAAGGGGAAAATACAAGACTAAGGCATTCCGCCAGCTAGACTAAATCGCAAGACTCTTTGTTATTCTAAATGTGAGGAAATGCTCAAGCATTCTATTAAATTATTAATACATTACTTGAAATTTGATGATATTCCCATTCCTGTGATTCAGCAAAGCCTAGCATTTTACCCAAAACTTACATCTATAATTAGGTATAGCCTTTCTCAAAAAGATGAGGTATAATTGACAGCTTATAAACCACCCAGACGTATAGGGCCTTCTTCCCAACAACGTCCGCGAATCTTTCTGATAACCGCTATAGATTATACCCTAACTATTCCGGAGGAAGGTCTACTGGGTAAACGATAGAACTTCGATGCAGCGGTATATGGGGTTGGTTGTAGCGCATAAAGTGAGCTTCAATGTTGAAAACTGATAGCACTAACGTTTCAGGATTAAAGACCCTTCCACCACGGACATCTTTTTTTGCAAATTGCCGGAACTACTGTGATTCAAAATGATGACATAAGCTTGACCAGGAAACTGCAAACTTTTAGCCAGCAGCTCGGCCACATTTTGATCCGCATTCTCACTTTCTATCAAACCTCGTTTGCGAACGATTCCTAGGATACAGAAAGGTTTTTCGGGAAAGTAGGTGATAACTTTCTCTACCAAATAAGCTTCTTGAACCTGTGAGTAGGGAGCCAACTGTTGTTTGAGTTCATCTACTTCTGATGGTTTCAGAGTATGAGGTTTGAGTTGGTCGCGATCGCTCACGCTAGCTCTTTCCTGTTGAGCTTTGAGCATCAACTGAGAATGCTTCTCGGCTCGATCGCGATATTTGTCTGCTTTGTCAGTTTGACCTCGTTGCCAGAAAAAACAGTAAATTAGCTGGCACCCGTCTATTACCCAATCTATCCTTTGTGTCATAGCCTTTTCCAGGCAAGCAATACCTGCTAGATCGTCCTTTTGCAGTAAGATCTGCCCGAGGCTATAGTTAGCTTCTGCACAATCGGGGTGAGTTTTTAAGACATCTTGCAACAAGGGAATTGCTGCTTCACCACCTCGCACTTCTAATGTGTAATGGGCTCGTTCCCATGCTTCTCGTTCATCCAGTGTTTGCACTTGTGCTTTTTGCTCTAAAGCTTGCAGTTTACTTTGGATTTGTTGGAGGTAAGCATACTGCTGCCGCCAAGGTGTTGATGCTGCTTCTTTCCAATCGCGATCGAACTGGGTAGCAAACTGTTCTAAGCTGTTTCCGAGAAGATGTTCTGCTGCACTGGTTTGTATGGTTACTGACTGAAGCAATTTTGGCGATCGAGTCCTCAGATAACCTAGGGATTTGAGTCGATCGCTCAGACAGGGATGGGTGTCTGCATTATCGGTCTTTTCTGCCAGAGCCTGCTCTAGCCATAGATTGGTCTGTGCTTCTGCGATCGCACCGTGCAGGAAAGTTAACATAGAAGAATAAGCATTGTCAGGCGGATCGACCCGATCTGCAACCTGCTTGTGGATATCTAACCAAAAGGAACTTTCTAGAAAACGGGCTTTGATTTTTACATTAATTAGCGCCTCAGCCGCATGGCGTACTCCAGCGAGTTGGGCTGCACAGCGATCGGCTTCGTACTCATCCATCCGTGCTAGGGTAAAAGAGTAGGCATTAAAGGAAGGCCAATACCATTCTAGGAAGCTATTAAACAACTTTGATGCTCCATGTTGGTCGCTCTGGTATAACCGTTCGTAAATCTGCAACCAGGTTTTGCGAATTCGATAAATCCATGCCGCGAAGCGAGAATGATTGCCCGAGAGATGTCCTAATTCGTGTGCCAGAACGGCTTTAAATTGTTCCAAAGACAAGGACTGCATCAGGGGAAGTCCTAGAAGCAAGTAGTTTTTTTGCCAGCCAAAGATACCGAGCCGCGGAACTTGAACGACTGCTGCATTGAATTCTCGATTCAACAAGATGTTGTGGAATCGGGGAGCCTCAAGTTTAGCGGTCAATTCGTCTACCAGGCCGAATAAGTGAGGAACTCGATCGCGACTCAGTTTCAATCCTTGAGGATGGGGGAAAGTTACCCAGAGCGATCGCACAATTGCCCATGCCGGAATCAGTAACAAAATGCCAAACTTAATGATGTAACCATTGATGTGATGGCTAAACATCATCACAAAGACTAACAGCCCGATCAGTGCGAATAATCCAGCAAGTATTAAAAAGATGTAGGCATAACCTAATACGGCAAACAGGGCTACTCGCAAGCGGTAACTTCCCGGATGACGCTGCGAGAATTCTTCCAAATTTTTGACTAATTTATCAAACTCTTTCTGATTGATTGCCATAGGAAACAGTTGTTTTATATGTGCTGATGGCCAATTGCATTAATTGCACAAAAGTATGATGGACTCGATGTTTCTGGTTTTGCATAACCAGCGCTAATAACTCGTCGATGCCAACCAATAACCTTTATAGGTTAAACTCAATGCTGTAAATGCTGTTTAAGTCAAGATGAATTATTATTCCCACCCATCCTAATTCAATTTTTTTGGATGGTCGGGCAGTGTTTACAAAAATTGATGGGAGTTGTCCGCGAGATGAATTGGGAAGTTGCGATCGCTCTTTTTATATAGTGCGATCGCGCCAAAGCTCATGTCTCAATGTCGATCGCCACTATCTTACCGCGATCGCCTGTCTCGACTTGAGGGCGGACTTGAGATTCATAAATCCGATCGCCCGCCTTGACAAATTCTTCTTTGCTGTAGCGGGGTTGTCGGACTATCATCGTTTTACCTGGTTTCAACGATTGCTGTTAACGAAATAGAGTGACGGGTGCAGACAACAGTAGCTGAGTCTTTTCAACAATTGTTACGCGGGAATTTGTAGCGACTTATATCGTTGAATGAGAATCTCATCAACATCCCCTAAAAATCCATCACAACAAACCGCGATAGCGAATAAAAATCAACACCACCGCCCACGAACCCAAAGCAACCTTGATCGCCACCAAAATATTCAGCAAAGGCACTACACCACCACTAACTAATGCCCCAAACTGTCCGTGCGGCAACTCGTACCCACACAAAGTTATCGCAGACAACACCACAAAAACCAATACCGAAATCTTCTCCCAAGTCGCCGCGTGCGATCGATCGTAAATCCGTTGCATCCACTCGGATGACGAAGTAATCGCCACCAAACCGATCGCAGTTCCCCCCGCGACACCCGCCGCAAAACCGCCTCCCGGAGTCAAATGTCCCCGCAATGACAATTCAATACTCACCAAAGCCGCAATAGTCGCTCCCAAACGGGCTAACACAATTGAAGGTTGATCGGTAAACTGATAAATTGTGCAGGATGGTCTTTCCGTGGCTAACAGAAAATTAGCGCCCATAATGGCGATCGTAAATACCACTACTTCAAAAATCGTGTCATAAAGGCGATTGCGGAAAATAATCGCCGATACTGCATTCGGAATCCCGCTATCTTTGACAATCAATTCTACGATCGCCAAACCTGATAAACCTGATGTTGGATTGGCAAAAAATAGCATTTTAATGTAAAGCACTATCCCCGCCGCAATGTAAACCCATTTCATTGATAATCCTCCGCTAAATCCGTAGCATTTTTGTAAGTCAGACTGGTATTTACTGATGAAATTTCGACCTGCATGATGTCATAAAGCCGTTGGATTCTAGTCACAGTTTGATAATGTTTGGTTTCGGGATCGCTATCTAACACAGGCACACAAGTTGCATGAATTTCTTTCTCCATCAAGGCGCGATGTAAACCCTCCAGACTGGTGAAAGGTACTACCTCAATGCGGAGATAATACTTGCTAAAAATCCGCCGAAAATCCTTCATCAATGAGTTAAAATCGCGGGGACTTTCTACTGTCAACTCTACCTTCAAAACATCACCATCCGACTCGACTTTCTCCTCTTCCAACACGCCCAAACGCATCACCAAGGACGATCGCACTGCCACCGCATACAGGGTTATTGCCAACATCGTACCCATCAAGGCTTCCGTCAAAGCCACATCCGCCGCCCCAAACACTGAATATACCAATGCTGCGATCGCACCTAATATGCCGCGAATGACTAGGGCATGGTAGGGATTAGCCTGAACTACTACCATACAAGCAGCCAAGGGCAACAGCGCAGTTAAGATATAGATATAGCTATCATCATTCATAATGTCTCTGTTGGAAACTCCTTCTGATTTTCTGCCTCTTCACTCGAACAGTGTGCAAACACATATCCCAGCATTGTATTCCAGATTGCCAAGGAAATAATTGCTAAAGTTAGCAGCGGCCATCTACTAGGTATTTTGATCAGCAGCCCGACAACGATTAGGATCGAACCCAAGGTATCGGCAACCGAAAGACTGTGTAACTTAAATAATACCGATCGCTTGCCGACTAGGTGAGAAGTTCCCCAAAACCAGAAGAATATTCCTACACCAAAAAATACATAACTCACCACATCAATCATAAATCATCCATTCGTTTTATTATGTGTGCTAACAGCATTAATCCCGCATTTCCCACAGTCAGGATTATCGCCCCTACAGCGCCAATCATCCAATCGTCCCGCAAGACAGAGATGAACAAAGTCATAATTCCTGCCTTGGTGGAAATACTGCCCAAGGCTAACATTTTCTGCCAAATATCATCATCCGTCAATGCCTCGTACATGGGGATGAGCATGGCTGCAATCATCGCAATTAAGAGCAAATTCATGGTTTTTTAATCGGGAAAACCCGGTGAACTTCGTAGCAGCCTTCTTGGTTGTGTCTCACCACAATTGTTTTGGGCGTAAACGTGATTAGGAATACATCCAAAAATATCATGATCGGCGATCTTTTCATTTTTGCCCGTTCCAAAATCATGTCTTCTCCGTTATGGGGACGAATGATAATTTCAAAGGCCTCAATGTATGCTACCGGAATCGCAATCAGGATTTTTTTGAGCATACTTAGCCATTCCTTGATCCTTTCCGGGGATGTATTGCCGCGGGGTAGGAGAAATGCGATCGCTATACCAATGATGATATTTGGCACGGTGAAATCGGCGGTAAGCAAAAACCAAATTGTCAATCGTAATATCAAACTTCCAATCATCTTTTTTCCTTCTTAGACTTTTTGCATAAATCTTTGATGTGCAACAACCGCAGATGTCATGCAGATTAACGGAGATAAACGCAGATAATTACAAGATACTTTCTAATTTTACTAGATATCTCTTGCATACTCTTATTGCGAGCGATCGCAAGGCTGCATCTGGTTTTTGAAGAGAGCGAAGCATGACCGCATATAAGCTATTACTGATAATCTCATATTTACTGCGGTCATGCTTCGCCCCTACACACATATTTACCAAACTGAGGTGCATCCGATCGCACTTTCTATTCAAGTGTGGGTTCCTGTCGCTAATGCCATCCAAAAGAGTGCGATCAAGGTTAGAGTCATCACACCTACCAGATGATCGAATTGCTCGGCTGCACGTGGCAGGGCGATCGCTAACCGTTTGATAATTAAAACATAAATCAGCCACCCGATCGCGATCGTCCCCACTGCTTTGATGATACTTTCAATGCTATAAGCATCTAAGTACACCACATTTGCGATAATTAGCCCGCCAATTAAGAGGATGACTGCTGGCCACAAACCCGGCTTGACTTCTTGTTTCTCGCCGCGCGGGATAAAGATTAATTTGGCGAAGGTTATAGCTGTACCTACGGCCGCAATATTCATAGGGATCGCCTGCCAAGGTGCTACACTTTTCAAGGTCAACACTTTTGCCCCAAATCCTGCCAACAAAGGAAAGCCGGAAATGGAGAGACTGGCGATTACTAAGGCTATCCAAATTTTTGGATCGATCGCCTTAGATTGCAGTTCTTTGAAGTTGCGACTTGGTAAGGAACCGGCAATTAAGAAGAGGCTTGATTTAACTAAACCGTGAGTCAGCGCATAAAAACCACCGACTTCCGGTGCTGCTAGAATAAAGCCTAACTGGGCAATTGTGCTGAACGCTAGCATCCGTTTTGTATCTTTTTCAAAGATGGCATAGGATACTCCCATTAAAGCTGTCGCCACGCCAAATATTCTGACGATAGTACCGAGATCGTCGGAAACCAAAGCACAGCGCAACAAAGGTAAGATACTAGCTTTGATGACTATTCCTGAGAGTAATGCTGAAACTGGGGTTTCTGATTCTGAGTGAGTTAGTGGCAGCCAGAATCCCGATACAAAAATCCCGCCTTTGAGCAATAATCCCAGAAAAATTAGGGCTAAAGCTTCTGGTGGCGCACCTTTTAAACCGTCAAAAACAAAGGAATTATGTTTTTGATAGACTAGCACCGCGCCCACGAGGTAAAATAGCATGGCGGTGTTGCTGATAAACAGATAGCGCAGGGCTACCCATAAAGAGCGATCGGTGCGAGGATAGGCAATTAACAGAAAAGCTGCAATCCCGCTGACTTCTAGGGCGACGTATAAACTGACAAAATCTGCACAGATAAAGGTAGCATTTATACTGCCATGCAGAATAATCATCTGGGAGTAAAAGAAGGCTGATTTACCACTGTGCCAACAGTAAAAAATCACCGCAGCAGTTACTAGGGCATTTGTCAAGATAAAGTAGGCGGCCAACTGATCGGCAACTACTTGAACGCCGAAATTATCTAGTAATTTTAGTTGGAGGGGCGACTTTTCGAGAAATAGTTGTAGCGCGTAGCCTGCTGAAACAAAGGTGACTGCTAATGCGAGATATTTGTCAAGCTTGGGAAGTAGATAAATGACGAACCCGATAAAAAATGGTATGGTCAGCCAAGCGATCGTAATAATATTCATGGATGGGTTTACGGCGTGTTATTTTTCTCGATCTCGCTGGTTTCCAATGTGGGATTATCCCGTGCTAGCTTCATCACACCTACCAGCATCAGGGCTTGAATCGAAAAGCCGATGACGATCGCAGTTAAGATGATTCCCTGGGGGACTGGATCGGCGAAAGCTCTATTTTTGACATCTCCCATAATTGGCGTGAACAAGCCATTGAGGGATGCAACCACGACATAATAGGCAATTACACCGGTGCTCATTACGTCCATAGAGACGATCTTCATCACCAGGTTCTTTTTAAGGATGATACCAAAAAATCCGCACAATACTGTGGCAAATACGAAGGCTTCTAACACGGAAATTTTTGTTGCTTAAGGTTTGGTGACAATGATACATTACTTGGGTGCTACTAATGTAGGGCGAGTCGATCGATTTTAGATTTTAGATTTGGGATTTTAGATTGACTTGGCAAGTAATGCGATCGAGGTTGGGAAGCTATCGTAAAGTTATGTTAATTTTTGGTACTGATTTTAAATGGGAGTACAGAGTGTAACTGGGGCGATCGCGATCGCGCGTGCAAGGCGATCGGGCGATCGCACGCCCGATACACTGGAATGGGAGTACAATGAATGATATTTCTATTCAAAGTGATGCGCTGAGTGGAGCCCGCTTCGGAACTGGCAAGATGCCCGTTCCACAAAAAAAGGATTTTTTTGATTTATTCTGGGGTGAAATTATCCCCGGCTGCGGAACAGGCAAGATGCCTGTTCCACAAAAAAATATTTTTTTGATTTGTTTTTTGTCGGTGGAATTGTCGCCCGTTCACCAATTATTTGCCAAATATTATGGTCTTTTTATACTTACCTAATTATCCAAATTACTGCTAAAATAAAGTACGAGTCCTTGCCGCTCAAATGCAGACCATGACCGCACAAACCCCCGTACAATTCCAAGACAGTTTCGACATCATCGTAGTAGGTGGCGGACACTCCGGCTGCGAAGCCGCCCTCGCCACATCTCGCCTCGGATGCCGCACGCTTTTACTCACCCTCAACCTCGACAAAATTGCGTGGCAACCCTGCAACCCAGCCGTCGGCGGCCCCGCTAAAACTCAACTTACCAACGAAGTCGATGCCCTAGGTGGAGAAATCGGCAAAATGGCCGATCGCACTTATCTACAAAAGCGCGTCCTCAACGCTTCGAGAGGCCCCGCAGTTTGGGCGCTAAGAGCCCAGACAGACAAGCGGGAATACGCCGCTGTCATGAATAATATTGTCGAAAATCAAGAGAATTTGACCATCCGCGAAGCGATGGTTACAGACTTAGTTTTGGGCAAAAATGAAGAAGTCATCGGCGTTGAAACCTACTTCGGCGTCGGCTTTGGATGCAAAGCCGTAATTCTCACCACAGGAACTTTTTTAGGTGGCACAATTTGGGTTGGCAACAAGTCGATGCCGGCCGGACGTGCCGGAGAATTTGCAGCCGTAGGTTTGACAGAAACTCTCAACCGTTTGGGCTTTGAAACCGGACGGTTAAAAACAGGAACTCCGGCAAGAGTTGACAAACGCACTCTCGATTACACAAACCTGGAACCGCAGCCGGGAGATGCAGATGTTCGCTGGTTTAGTTTCGATCCAGAAGTCTGGGTGGAACGCGAACAAATGCCCTGCTATTTAACTCGAACCACGCCCGAAACTCACCAGTTAATTAGAGACAACTTGCACCTTTCTCCAGTTTACGGCGGTTGGGTTGATGCGAAAGGCCCGCGCTATTGTCCGAGTATTGAAGATAAAATCGTGCGCTTTGCAGATAAGGAAAGCCACCAGATTTTTATTGAACCGGAAGGTAGGGATATTCCTGAACTTTATATCCAAGGATTTTCGACTGGTTTGCCGGAAAGTTTGCAATTGCAAATGCTGCGGACTCTTCCAGGTTTGGAAAAGTGCGAGATGATGCGCCCTGCTTATGCTGTGGAGTACGATTATTTGCCTGCAACTCAGTGCTTTCCGACTCTGATGACTAAGAAGATTGAAGGGCTGTTTTGCGCGGGACAGGTGAACGGTACGACGGGATATGAGGAGGCGGCTGCACAGGGGATTGTCGCAGGTATTAATGCGGCTAGGTTTGCGAAGAATCAGGAGATGATTGTGTTTGCCCGCGAGCAAAGTTATATCGGCACTTTGATTGACGATTTGTGTACGAAGGATTTGCGGGAACCTTACCGGATGTTGACTTCGCGATCGGAATATCGGCTGTTGTTGCGATCGGACAACGCCGACCAACGCTTGACCCCGCTTGGACGGGAAATTGGCTTAATTGGCGATCGGCGCTGGGAGTTATTCGATCGCAAACAAGCTAATATTGTCGCGGAAAAAGCCCGTTTGTACTCAACTCGCGTCAAAGAACACGAAGAGGTTGGCAAAGCAATTTTTGCTGACACTCAACAAGTGATTAAAGGTTCAATAACTCTGGCTGATTTGCTGCGCCGTCCCGGTTTTCACTACGTCGATTTAGAACGCTACAATTTAGGCAATTCTAGTCTAAAATTAGCTGAGAAAGATGGTGCAGAAATCGAACTCAAATACTCCGGTTATTTGCAAAGACAGCAAAATCAAATCGATGACATTGCCAAACACGAACGCCGCCAATTACCTGCGGATTTGGATTATATGGCAATTACAACTCTCTCGAAGGAGTCGCGGGAGAAGTTGACTAAAATTAGACCCTTGACTATTGGCCAAGCAGCGAGAATTGGCGGGGTGAATCCGGCTGATGTTAATGCTTTGTTGATTTATCTGGAAGTGCAAAACCGCAAGCAGCCGGCTGCTATGGGAAAATGAATAAACTTTACTATCGTGGCATGGCAGAGCAAAATGGTAAGCCGAAAATAGGTCGCAGTGCTAGATTACTAGGGGTAAGACCTGGTATTGACATAGATATTGAGCAAATGCCCACAGGTTATCTGAATGAGCAAGGCTATTTGTTAGCAGAGTTAGAACGTGAGTTTCGAGGAGAGTTGGTTGCTGTTGCTGTCAGGAATACAAAGGGAATGTCGGTTTCCATTTCAATTGAAAGTTTACCAGCATTTCGCAGACCTACAAAATTTGGTGGGACTGGAAAAGACTCTCTATGGCAAATTGATGACATAAAAATTATTGGAGATTTGCAGGCTGTCCAAGATAGCCCGACGCACGTTAGCATCTTGCCAAGAGCTACAATGTCTCTGGAAATGTACGAGGCCGCATTGGCAAACACCCAAAATGATTGGGAAAGAGTTGATTAATCTCATATATCATAGGAGTCTATAACAATGGCATGGATATTCAGTTTATCGGCAGAATGTGGCTCAGATGAAAGCAATGTTAATAAATTTGCTCAACACTTTGAGAAAATAGAATGGCTACTCTCAAACGATCGCCAATGCCTGTGTCGCACAGACACTTTTCAAGATATCGATCAAAACTGGTGGTGTCGAGTTTATCCAAATAATATTAGTCAAGTGGGAATAGATAGCCCTGAAAGTGCTTATATAATGACAGAGTTAGGGATTTTACTGTATCACACTCTACGGTTTGCTCCATCGTTTCGCTATGCTTTGGTTGGTGTTGAAGTTGATGAATTTAGAACTTACAGTGAATTGATTGAGGATTTGTCAAACTTATCTCTTCCCGGATTAGTTTTAGCAAAAGAACTTATTCAGGGGCGAGAAACCTTACCAGTTTTTCGACCATTTAGTTCTAGTTATGTTTGGCAACCCTACGAGGGGGAAGTCTATAATCCATTAATGGCATCTCCCGACTTAAAAAATAAGCTGAATGAGCTTCTGGTTGTGGGTTAACTTTGTTATATTGATGTCTAATGAATTAACCAACTTCGAGATTAGGTTTTGTGACGATGAAAATACAACCGTTGTTGACCAAATTTTAATAGTTTTCACAGGAAATAACTATGCCCTTCAGTGCTTACAAAACTATTGATGCTGTCCTCAAAGAATTTCAAATTACCTACACTCAGTCCAACTTTATAGTTGAAACCGAATTCAATATTCCTGACTACTTTCGAGAAGACTTAGAAATAGTCATGGAAGAAGGTGCCGCCGACTGTTCGGAATTTGCTATCTGCGAAAATCTGATTTATCCACTTCTCAAAGAAGTTTGGAAGTGCTACCGACAAAAGCTGATTTTATGGAGTCATAAAGCTCTAATATACGATCAAAATTTAACCGGATTTCCAGAGTATATCTTAGCTAAGAAATCTCCCTTAGGAAATATTGTTTTCGATCGCCCTTATTTCGTCTTGATTGAAGCGAAACAAGATAACTTTGAAGCTGGCTGGGGACAGTGCATCGCCGAAATGATTGCCGCTCAAAAAATGAATGAAAATCCCGCACAAACTCTATTTGGAATTGCTTCTAACGGAGACAGGTGGCAGTTTGGAAAATTAGAAGCTAATATCTTTACTCGCAACCGCACTTTTTACACCATTCAAGAACTCGATCGACTTTTTGCGGCTGTTAATTACGTATTTAAACAGTGCGAATTGATGTTAGATGCTGACGCGAACATATCAGACGGCGGTTGAAACCGCGCTTAGGAATGAGAATTAAATAACTTACAATTTTAATTATTGTGGGATGGGCGTCCCGCCCGTCCAGAAAAGACGGGCGGGACGCCCATCCCACTTTCTTTGTGTAAGTTATTAAATTTTCGTTCCTTAGACAAACAAAGTGCGGGTTTTGTCTGTGTAGGCGCGATTTCCATCCTACGTCTGATTTACTCGATCGCCCTAACTAGCAATCATTCCCACTCGATCGTACCAGGCGGCTTAGAAGTAATATCGTAAACCACCCGGTTAACGCCCTTAACCTCATTCACAATCCGGTTCGAGATCAATTCCAACAAATCGTATGGAACCCGCGCCCAGTCAGCCGTCATCCCATCTTCGCTTTTGATAAATCGGAGAACGATCGGGTAAGCATAGGTGCGCTGATCGCCCATAACGCCTACACTGCGAATCGGGAGCAAAACTGCAAAAGCTTGCCAAAGTTCGTTGTACAATCCGTGGCGGTTGATTTCTTGGCGCACGATGAAGTCAGCATCCCGCAAAATATTCAGCCTCTCTGCGGTAACTTCTCCCGTAATCCGAATCGCCAATCCCGGGCCCGGGAAAGGTTGTCGGTTGACGATTTCTTCGGGAAGCCCGATCGATCTACCGACTTTTCGCACCTCATCCTTAAACAACTTTCGCAGCGGTTCGATCAGCTTAAAACACAAATCTTTAGGTAATCCGCCCACATTGTGGTGGCTTTTAATCTTAACAGCAACTCGTTCGCCACTTTTCGGGTCTACATTCGTGTCAGCCGACTCAATTACATCCGGGTAAAGAGTACCTTGAGCGAGGTAATCGAAGGGGCCGAGGCGCTTCGATTCTTCTTCAAATACACTGATAAATTCGTGGCCGATCCGCTTGCGTTTTACTTCAGGATCGGTAACGCCTTCAAGTTGAGCCAAAAAGCGATCGCGAGCTAGAACGTACTGCACCGGAATGTGGAATTCATCTTGAAACAATTTCACCAACCGTTCCGGTTCGTACTTCCGCATAAACCCTTGGTCGATAAACATACACGTAAGTTGGTCGCCGATCGCCTTGTGCAGCAAAAAAGCCAATGTTGAAGAATCAACCCCGCCAGATAGAGCCAACAAAACTCGTTGGTCTCCCACTCTGGCTCGAATTTCGCGAATAGTTTCCTCAACAAAAGTAGCTGTCGTCCAAGTCGGTTCGCACTCGCAAATATGGTAAACAAAATTGCGAATCAAAGCTTGTCCGCCGATCGAGTGAACCACTTCTGGATGAAACTGCACCCCGTATAAACTTTTCTCGTGGTGAGCAACAACAGCAGACGGAGTATTGTTCGTGTGAGCGAGAATCTCAAAACCAGTCGGCAACTCGCTACAGGAGTCTCCGTGGCTCATCCACATCGTCGCGCCTTCTTCGACATTTGTGAGCAAATCCGTCGGATCGTCAATAAATAGCGATGCCTTGCCGTATTCGGCCAACTTAGCCCGCTCAACAGTCCCGCCGAGTTGCTTTACCATCAACTGCATCCCGTAGCAGACGCCCAACACTGGTATTCCCAGATTCCAAATTTCCGGGTCGCATTGGGGAGCTCTTTCATCGTATACAGAACTCGGGCCTCCTGAAAGAATAATTCCTTTAGGATTGATAGCTTTTAACTGTTCTGCCGTAGTGCGGTAAGAAATAACTTCTGAATATACTTGAGTTTCGCGAATGCGTCGAGCAATCAGTTCGGAATATTGCGAACCGAAGTCGAGAATCACGATCATCTGGCGGTCTATTTGCCCCAGAGAAGAATTGGTGAGGTCGGATTCAGTTTCTATTTGAGTAGTCACGGTAATTGCGTAGTTGCTAATTGCTAATTGGGCTGAAAGTAGCGGAGGTATTTGTCGCCGCCTCAGTCTAATACTGATCGATGCGAGCGACCGTTAGTCGCTAGAAATAAATCTTATTTGTACTAGATTGCTCTCAGCGACGTTACTCGATTAATAGGGCTTGCGGTAAGCATAGATTCACTTCGACATTTACTCTAATTAATTGAACTCTTGCATCAGAAATTGCGTCAAGCAGCAACCTAGTATAATTAAGATCTAGGGACTGAGAATTATTACTTGTTAAATATTATCCCCGATCGCTCTTTTAAAAAGAATTCAGGGATATTCACACTACATTAACAAATTTGGGTCAGAAATGTATCCCCTATGTCACTTTTAACAATAATTTTGCGATCGCGCCCAAACATCACTGAACCCACGGGGATACGCTGGTTAGTATGAGTGAAAATGCAATCGGACGATCGCAAGTCGATTTCTCGGGCGATGTCGCCGTAAATTCGATCGACCCAATGGCTGCCAGTTGCCGCATCTAGAGCCCGCAGTTGGCCGAGAGCCTCTTCGGCTGTCGCCGCAGCAAAAATCGCAGAACACGCATCTGCGGGCATTCCAGCTTTAGCACAGAAAGCTGTCAAAATTTCCCGGCGCCCGTCAGCGAGGTGGTGGTGAGTGTGAAAAATCCCCGCCGCCAATTTCATCAATTTGCCGTGATAGCCAAACAGCAAGATCGATCGCACGCCCTGACATCCAGCCTCTGCCAGGAGCGGGCCCAGCCAGTTAGCCGTTTTCACCAGCCGCTGCGGATCGATGCCCAGTTGTCGCGCCAAATTGGAGCCATTTTCGCCGATGCAGAAGACTAAAGTGTCAAACAGTTCGGCTTTTTGTTGCAGTTGTTCGCGGTAAATTTCCAACTGTCCGGGGGCGCTCAGGGGTTGAGAAATCCCAGTTGTACCCAGCAGCGAAAGTCCTTCGACGACGCCGAAAGCTTCGTTAGAAGTGCGGGTGGCGAGTTGGCGCCCTGACGGCAGAATCAGCGTGACAGTAATTCTTTCTCCCGGTGCGAGTTCTCGGCTCAGATTCGATCGCAGCAGTCGCATCGCGTAATCATAGATTGCCGCTCCACCACCTACTTTGTGATGTCCAATTCCCTCGCCCCCGACAATCACAATCTGCTCCCCCTCTCCCTCCGCCTCTGGGAGCAATTCCACCATTGCCCAAACGGGTGTATTGCGAGTCAGATCGAGGTTGTCTCCCGGATCGGAGCGAGTCACGCCTAAAGCTGTACCAGTTTTGAGTACAGATGCTTGTTCGATCGCAATTTCTGCCGTAATTGGCGGTTCCAGTAAATCTACTGATACGCTACCTACAGACTGAGTACCTACGCGCAAGCACCGCAAAGCTGCAAGTGCGGCCGCACAGGCAAATACTGGCAGTGTATACCCGGATAAAGGTTGAGTTTTTGTCACAAAATGCAGAAATCCTTAAATTAGTCGGCGATCGACATCACAGTGTGGTAGTGATACCCCTCAAGCACTTAAGCTTCATTCTAGGGTTTGATATTATTAGCAGTTAGCCTCATTTTTGTCAAGCAAGAATTTTGTCCTGCCTGTTGTCTTGAAGCAAGCAACATTTTTTTTCAGGTGCGATCGTCAACAACCCACACCGAAGCCTTACGCGCACGTGGCGGTATCTTCACAAAACCCGGAATCTCGTGAACCAAAGCTATCGGGAGCATCAATCGCGAGTGCGCTTAGACTGAGACACCGCTTCCCGGAATCAAGTACAAATATTGTAAACAGGTTCAAAAAACAAGATGGTTATGGCTATCTTCGACATACCTTGCACCCTTTTTCCTCGCATCAACCGCTCGTAAAAACCTGGACAAAGCTACCCAAAAGTAGTCAATGTTAGACATCTACGTTAGTAATTTTAGTCCACAGTCCTAAAACTACAGGAATA
>NZ_JAEQDD010000041.1:0-37686 GCF_020737885.1 Microcoleus sp. PH2017_34_RAT_O_A
CCACACAATATGATATTTGCAAGAGTAGACAATGTTCTTGTTTGACTTGTATTTAATACTCATACTATAGTTATACAGCTTGATGCTGTATATGGTGCTGATTCTTTATTAAGCTTTGTTAAATACAGAAGGCGGTTGAAACCGCTACCGACTTATCCCCATGTCTAAAGCCAGGGGCTTGCGTCTCGCTCTTTGGTCAGTCAGCGTCCAGGTCAATACTGACGGTAAAAAAGTTTTAGGTATCGATCATGGTATCGATAATTGGTTAACCTGTGTCAGCAATGCGAACACAAGCTTTATTGTTGACGGAAAACATTTGAAGTCTCTAAATCAGTGGTATAACAAGCGAGTAGCTGCATTGATGGGTGGAAAGCCTAATGGCTTTTGGTCGCATCAATTAGCACGATTAACTGAAAAGCGCAATCGTCAAATGCGTGATGCGGTAAATAAAGCGGCCAAAACAGTTATCAATCACTGCCGAGAAAACCAAATTGGTACTGTTGTTTTTGGCTGGAATAAGGGTCAAAAAAATGGCGTAAATATGGGAGTAAAAATTAATCAGAAATTCGTACAAATTCCTACTGGTAGATTGAAAACTAGAATCTCTCAGCTCTGCGAAAAGTATGGAATTCGATTTACAGAAACAGAGGAAAGCTACACATCAAAAGCTTCATTCGTTGACAATGACTTCCTGCCTACAATCGGTGCAAAACCCGATGGGTGGAAAGAGTCGGGTAGACGAATTAAGCGTGGATTGTATCGAACTGGTTTACAAAACTGGTGTATTAACGCCGACTGCAATGGTGCAGCCAACATTATGCGAAAAGTAGCGACAATGCTAGGTTTTGACCTTAGCGGAGTTGGTAGAGGTGTCTTGACAGCGCCATTAAGGATTGCCATTTGGTAGTGTCTTAAGAATCCCCGTGCGTTCACGCCGGGGAGTGTCAAACTAAGCGCTGCTAACAGAAATTCGGTGTTCTCGGCAAGTTCGATCGTAAATATGATTTAATTCCACAGCCAAGCAAATCTCACCCCGCAGCCATAGCGGTACAACTGGAAGCGTGGAACCCACAGCTAAGTTTTCCTGCCAAATATCTAGGCATTGGTTGCCGTCTCGCTCGATCGGGCGATAAGCTATAGCATAGAGATCGGCGTCGAAGGGCGAAGCAATTCCTCCCACTAGACGGGCTAACAATTCATTGTGAAGATTTGCCTTCGTAACCGTCACAACATCAACTATTACCAACCCAATTCCCTGTCCCAAATACGTCTCGCACTTTGACACAAAAGCACAGCGATGACTAGAACGATCTTTGTTGGCAGGACTTACTAATTCAATTGCACCTGCTAAAACCGGGCCACCTTCTGTGTTAAAAATATTGACTTGCACAGATTCTGCCACAGGTAAAAAAGGCACGCTTTGTGCTGGGGGCGACATCCAATTGTTTGGTAAATCTCTTGGCAAATTAATTACCGTCTCTGGACAATCAAAGTCCGGTAGAGGTTCCTCAAAAGCTGCTACATCAATTTCAATTTCAAACTGCACGTTGGATTCTGCAAAATAACCTTCGGGTAATTTGGCATTCAAGTCAGATGCAATATAAGTCGCCCAAGCATTGTGAAAGGCGTGCCAGTGACGGCGCGCTGACAGCGGCGGGCGGAAATGATCTTGTAGCACCATATTTTTTTAAGTTAGGGCTAATTAAAATTATAATGTCTAATCGTTGGCAATAACTCAGCAGCAGGCGGAAAGATGAATTTGGTAAATGACAAGGATATTGTCAAACAGTATTTTAACTCGACGGGCTTCGATCGCTGGCAGCGAATTTACGGCGACGGCAAAGTCAATAAAGTGCAGCTAGACATCCGCACCGGGCACCAGAAAACGGTGGATACAGTGCTTAGCTGGCTGCAAGCTGACGGCAATTTGCGCGGGCTTAGTGTCTGCGATGCCGGCTGTGGTGTTGGATCTCTCAGCATTCCTCTGGCTGAGGCTGGGGCAATTGTTTGTGCTAGCGATATCTCTGAAAAGATGGTAGCAGAGGCTTATGATCGATCGACAGCCGTTCCCGGCAAGATGTACAACATCTCTTTCGCCGCCCAGGATTTGGAAGCTTTAACCGGCAAATTTCACACGGTTATTTGTTTGGACGTGCTGATCCACTATCCTCAAAGTAAGGCTGCGGAAATGATCGCTCACCTAAGTTCGATCGCCCAATCGCGACTAATTCTCAGTTTTGCCCCCAAAACCTTAGCACTTACCGCGCTCAAAAAATTTGGCGAACTTTTCCCCGGCCCGAGCAAAACTACCCGCGCTTACCAGCACCGCGAAGCTGATATTATCAAAATCCTAGAAAGCAACGGTTTTGTTGTTAAAAGAACAGCCATGAATAGCACTAGCTTTTACTATTCGCGCTTGCTGGAAGCTGTACGCAAATAAACTAGAAATATCTGCAAAAAGCTGATTTATCATAAATAGGGTGTGCAGTACGTAGTTGCGCTTGGGCGCTCTTTCATGAAAGAGCGCCCAAGCGCAACTACGTACCTAGAGGAGCGATCCATATTCTGGGATTCATTGATAGGGAAACCGCAGATAAACGCAGATGATTTCAATATAGTTTGTGAATGAATGCAACTCAAGTCTATTTATGTTCACCAATTACCAATTACCAATTGCCCATTAAAAAAATATTATGTCAACCCTAATCCTAACGCGCATTTTCATAGCAGCCGCAGCCGTATTCGGAGGTTTGTCGGTTGCGGGCGGGGCTTTTGCCTCCCACGCTTTGAAAAATCAATTGACCGATCGAGCTTTAGGCATTTTTGAGACCGGCGCCCGCTATCAAATGTACCACGCCCTGGCTTTATTACTCGTCGCTTTATTATTAAGCCGCGGCCCAGAGTCTGAAACCTTTTTTGCAGTGGCTGGATGGGCTTTTATTGTCGGCACGATAGTCTTTTCAGGTAGTTTGTACGCCCTGAGTTTGACTGACATCAAATGGCTGGGTGCAATTACGCCTGTGGGCGGAGTTGCTTTTATTGTCGGTTGGGGCTGTTTGGCTGTTGCAGCTTTGACTTTCAAGTAACGAGTTGATCGATTTTGAGGCAATTACCAATTACCGATTCCCCATTACCGATTCCCCATTACCGATTCTCAATTCCAAATTCCCGATTCCCGATTCCCGATTCCCTAATTGTCAAAGACATCGCTGGAAAACATATCTGTCACAGTCCGCAAGTAAGGTAAAAATACCATAACATCGGCAGCCGGGAGGCGATCGGATATTTCCCAAAACAAAATTAGCAGCATATCCTGCACTAATTCCCAACTTACATGAAGTCTCGGGTACAGCATCACGCAGATTGGAAACAATTCTTGCTGTACCGGGCGAATACTTTCTTCCAAAACGCACCAGCACAAATAACTTTGAAAAATCTCGACATCCCGAATGCCAGAAATTTTGACCTGCGGATCGGTCAAATAACCGCTGCTGCTGCGGTATCCTGGATGCTGGGAACTAGCCCGAGCGTACACTGCACTAGCAATCTGAGTTGTCTGCTGCAACAAATGCTGAACGGCTAAGAGAGCTTTTGAATTCGGGGTATGATCCGCCGCAGCATCGTTAATCTCTCCGTGGGGAATGTGCAGATAGTCATCTATAACTTTTAAGTAGGGTGCAAATTCCGATCGCTCTGACTCCGAAAGGCATCCTAACAAGATTTTGCTAGTGTATTGAAACTCCAACGTCACAAATCCCAGCACTAACGGATCTGTGTCTGAGTATTTCCGTCTTACTTGGACAATATCTTTTCCCACCAGCACTGACAAGCGGAAAACAGGTTCCCTATCGCCGTAAGCGTCTATTGCTTTCCGATATAAGCTGCGAGTGTCGGCGACAATTTCTTCTTGATTAATTAAGCTAGGATCGATCGCGTGTCGCTCTATTTGTTCCCCTAAAACAGTCTCTACTTTATTCCAAGCTATCTGGCTGGCAACTTTCAGAGTATCTGTCAATTTGTCAACTATTTTGGCTCGATTGCCATCAAAATTGCTTAAATCTCGGCTCTCGGAGATTTGCTGATGTGTTTGGTTTTCTCGTCCCGCTACTGTACTGTAATATTTTTTTGCCCAGCTAACTGCCAAGGAAGAAATGCTAACTCCTTTAGCCCCTGGGATCTTGTGAATGTCCGATTCCGTAATAGCCTGTGACGCAAAACTGTCGTCCTGTTGCAGTTCGTCGCCCACCGATAAAAACTTTGAAGATAGTTGTGAAATACCAGCCATGAGAAACCTCGTTGTTTTATAAAGCCGTACCCGATCGATTCCCCTAATTTTTAAAGTTACTAAATATAATCTTCTGCATTTATACCCTGACAGTCATCCGCCATTGTGCTTAAAACTATGAGCCATTTGGCTGCACTGCATCCATCCTATATAACTTGCACGTTAATAACGCTATTTATTGTGCGCTCGATCACAGTCACTATGCGATCGTAACCGATTTTTTTTCTTTACCTGTAAAGACGGCAAAAATAAATTCAATTTGTTTTAAAAGCTCAGAATTAAACTCTAGTCTGCCTTGAAAAAACTGCTCTTTGAGATATTTTATCTTTGTTTTGTCGCTTATGTCGATCGCCCTACGTTCTCAAAGAATCTAGGCTACATCACGATCGAGCGGTGACTTTGATTGATTTATTTTTTTATGTGAAGCCCAAAAAATTTGTCTGACATTCGTTAGGAAACCTTAACACATTCAACGAGCGGCATTTATAAATAAATTATTAAATTTGAGATAACAATCAGATTTATTTGATTTTCGTTAATGCCATTGTCAGCGCGGTTTCTTGCGCTCAGTTTTTTTAGATTCCCGATCGCCCAACCACCATTCAAAACCGGAATCTCGATCGACTCACCCGATCGTCCCCACACTCTACAAACTCTGGCTAGTTGCAGTCCTCTGCCGGAAGAGGTACCTTCGCCCTACAACGATAGGAGTGGGTTTCAATGCCTCACGGGCGATCGATCGTTACAAACAGCACGGCCAGTACATCTTTAAGGCTATGCCTTCGGGTAGGATTAGGAGGACGAGAGGAAGTGGATAAAATGAGCGCCAGCAATTCAACAGAAGAAATCAAGTTCGGAACCGATGGGTGGCGGGGACTGATTGCCCATGACTTTACTTTTGCCAACGTGCGAAAAGTCACCCGGGCGATCGCCAGCTACCTCGAAACCGCTTACACCAAAGACCGTCCAGTGCTAGTATCCTACGATACCCGCTTTCTGGCAGACGAGTTCGCCCGCACATCGGCGGAAGTCTTGGCAGATTTGGGATGGACGGTGATGGTAGTCGATCGAGATTGTCCGACACCAGTTATCGCCTACAGCGCCAAGCATCTCAACTCCGCAGGAGCCCTGATGTTCACGGCTTCGCACAATCCCGCACCTTACTGCGGCATCAAATACATCCCCGACTACGCAGGGCCGGCAACCCCGGAAATTACGGATACCATTGTGGCAAATATTACTGGTGCTTCCGATGCCCCAGCCATAGGCAGCCACAACGATAAAATCTCCACTTTTGACCCGAAACCCGAATATCTGAAGTTTCTATATACTTTAATCGATGTGGAGCGGATTCGCTCTGCTAAGTTGAAGGTGAAGTACGACGCTCTTTATTCGACTTCTCGCGGCTATCTCGACGGTGTTTTGGAACACTGCGGCTGCGATGTGGAAAGTTTTCACACCTACCGCGATGTGCTGTTTGGGGGCGGAATGCCTGAACCCAAGGGCGAACAGTTAGTCGAGTTAGTGGAAGCTGTTAAGAAGGATTCAGCCGATTTAGGTTTGGCTACGGATGGCGATAGCGATCGCTTTGGGATTGTTGACGAGTTGGGTAATGTCTTGACTCCGAATACCGTGTTGTTGCTGTTGGCGCGTCACTTGGTTAAGAATAAAGGCTTGACTGGGGCGATCGTCCGTACCGTCGCAACTACCCACTTGCTAGATAACATGGCCGCCAAATACGGTTTAACAATCTACGAAACCGCAGTCGGCTTTAAATACATCGGCGAAAAAATGCGGGAAACAGCCGTGCTCATCGGTGGCGAAGAGTCTGGCGGTTTGAGCGTTTTGGGTCACATCCCCGAAAAAGACGGGATTTTGGCTGATATGCTAGTTGCTGAGGCGATCGCCTACGAAGGCAAACCGCTATCTCAGCTAGTAGAAGAAGCCATCAAAGAAGCCGACGGCCCCCTGTACAACAAACGCTTGGACTTACACCTAGAAGAAGCGCACAAAGCAGCCGTTTTGGACTCTTTTACCAAGAATCCACCCACGGAAATAGCGGGTATTGGCGTTAAGGAAATCGGCCGCAAAGACGGGATTAAACTGTATCTTGAAGACGGCGGTTGGGTATTGCTGCGGCCTTCGGGAACGGAACCTTTGATGCGCGTTTACATGGAAACCAACTCTGTGGAAAAAGAAACCAAAGTTGCCGAGTACATGGAAAAGGTAATTGCCAAGTTAGAACCTGCTTAAGTTTCAATTTATCCTAATGCGGGGTTTTTCTCCTAAGCTTTGAGATTGTAGGGTGCGCGCCGCGCACCTTACGTATTTTTGATAGATCTTGCCAAGCTTATGAACATTATATATCTGGTATTACTTCGTTTCCAATTACTTAAATTATCTGCGTCGCATCTGTGTTTATCCGTCTGACATCTGCGGTTTCTGTACCAATCAAAGACTTATGCAATCGGTATATTAATCATCAATACTTGTCCGCCACCATTGACAAACAAATCAAAATTATCAGTATTCGATCGCACTTTAAAATCTTTCCATCAAATCTTTTTCTTGGGAATAAACATCTCGTAGCTGTTGCAGCCCTGAAGCAGAAATCACCGATTTAAGTTTAGCTACCAACATTCCCCACTCCAGCAAGCTGTCAACTGACACAGCCTCTTTGAACTTGTGCGTATAGAATTTAGTCCAAAATCCCGGTGCTAGCTTGCTTTTCCAGCGTTTGTACCATCTGCCAAAATCTTGAGGGGAAGGCGGATTGACTCGTAAGATTGGGGGAAAATCGGCGTAGCTGACAAACCGGCTGATGCCTTTGGCGTGGACATACACCATGTAGCGGCAGCATTCGATCCGGTAAATGTCGTCTGTTGAGATGTTGAACAGCAGTGCTACTGTGTCTTCTGTGACGAATCTCGCCAGCGGATGCAGGATTGGAGATTTGTGAATTATCTTGGATTCTGCGATCGTCCGCGATTTTGCCGGAGTTTCTGATATCATGGCTAGTATACCTCTGGATATGGTTAGTAGACTTCTGGATATGGCAAATGCGCTTTTGATAGAAAGAAATAATCTGTCTAGATTGAGTTTTTAAGACGATCGCCCTTTAGTTTTCGAGGCCGGGGGGCGATCGCTCTTTACATATACAATTATACGACGCAATTGCATCAACTGTCAAGCATGGGTTTAGTCAGGCTAAAAATTCGGGAACTAGCTGCTGAGAAGGGCTGGACGCTTAAGGAAGTATCCGATCGTTCTGGGGTAATTTATAGCACCGTCAGAAGCTATGCTCGTCGTCCTGAAATGGCAATGGTTGACTTTACTTGCCTGCGGAGGTTAGCTCGAACTTTTGATGTGATGATTGAGGATTTGGTCGAGGTTTTGGAGGAATAGGGCGGCTTTTTAGATATCTAATATTCAACGACAGCAGATTTTCGGCTTGGGATTCTACTCAGGCAATTTGAAGAATGCTAGGTTCCGGGATGGGCGAACCTTCTTCCTGCCAAGCTTCTAGATACATTTCGATCACTTCTTCGCCATGTCGGATAGCTGCTTCGCGGGTTTCACCGTGTGTACAGGGCATAATCACGCGATCGGCAAATTCTGGAATCGTCACTAAGAAAAGTTGATCTTCGTCAGACCATTGGACGATCGTACTGTATCGATTCATCGCCATTTATTTTAATTTTTCCTTTCCTCATTCTCGCAGTTCTTCGTCGGTCGATCGCATATTCAAAAATTTTCCCGCCAATATTTTTCGTATACATAAGCATCTCGCAGTTGCTGCAATGCTATTGCTGAAAACAGGGATTTCACTACAGCTACCAAGAGACCCCATGCAAGCTGTTTATCCGCAGTAATAGCGTTTTTGAATTGATGGGTGTAAAACTGTGTCCAAAAATTAGGTGCTTTTTTGCCTTTCCAGCGTTTGTACCATCTGCCAAAGTCTGGAAGTTTCGGCAATTCTACTCCTAAAATTGGTGGAAAATCAGCATAGCTGACAAACCGGCTGATGCCTTTGGCGTGGACGTAGACCATGTAGCGACAGCATTCGATGCGGTAAATCTGGTCTGTTGAGATATTGAACAGCAGTGCAACTGTTTCTTCGGTGACAAATCTTGCCAAGGGGTGAAGGACTGGGGACTTGTGGAGAATTTTTGAGCAGGCGAGGGTGCTTGATTTTAGCTGGAATGCTGCTATCATGATGGATAACTTAGACAGTTGATACCTGTCTAGATAAGTTTTAAAGGCGATCGCCGCTAAGTTGTCAAGACCGGGGGCGATCGCCTTTTTGTATTTTTTACACTATAGCATGATTAACTATGATTAGTCAAACATTATCATACTTAATCTGACTTAGGATGCTAACATCAAGAAAAGTTATTAATAGTTGATTATTCTTCGTGGCAAAAACTAATACGGCGATCGCGGTCAGTTCCGTGATTAAGGAAGTCATTCAAAAACAAGCCCAAGCGACCAGACTCACCCAGAAGGAAGTCGTGTACTTGGGAATGCTGGCAATTGATGCACTCGACAAGGAAAGTCGCCAAGAGTTGGCGGACAAGGTGCATCAGATGCAAGTTAATGGTGAGATTTGAGGGGTTCAGAGCGATCAAACTTCTCAAAACTTCAAGAACTGGCGAGCTTAGCTTTTTGATTGCTTGTATGCTCTTAGCCAATTTAAGCCCCGCTTAGCACCTAGTTTTTTCTGCATATCTTCCAGAGAACTGTAAACACGCCGATCGCGGATCAGCTTTGCGTATCCATCTTTAACTCCAGGGATTGAGGTAAGGTCAGATTTTGGATTGTTAATAAAATCCAAGAAATCTGTAATATCTTGAGGCTCAACAACCCTTTCATTCAACTTTGACTGCAAAAGTGCTTGTTCAATAGCCTTTTCTGCTTCTGGTTGTTTAGCTGCAATTAGAAATACCCAAATTCGCTCAAGCTCTGCTTCAACTGCTGCTTCATAGATTGGTAGCCCAGTTAGCAAGTGGTATTTGTCTTCCTCATCAGTAATACAAACGATTGGCAGGGCCAAGTTAAATTCCCACACCTTTAAGCTTTCGGAAACTTTTTTTAAATCAGACTTTGAAATTCCAGATTTTTCTTGAGAAACCTTTATCTGATTTAAAACAACAAGGCTAGGCTGACTCTCAATACCCGTATAAAATTTGACCATTTCTACATTCCTACTGAACTTTCAATCTGATTTATTCTTGTCATTATCTGTTGGGTTAATGCTGAGAATTGCGTTGCAACTTCGGCTGCTCCTTTATTATGTTCAGCAAACAAAGAGATAGGCTGACGTACTTGAGATGCTTGACCAACAGCAGCAGCTCTCTTTATTTCTTGCAGAATCGTGAGTCCCTGAAATCTTTGCTGTACTGACTGCTTAATTGTAGTATGGATTTTCACATTTTTTTCTGTCATCATTGGTACAATTCCCAGAATTACTCCCCGCTTTCCCATTTCCTCTTGAACTTCTTTAGCTCGGCTAATTGGGGTTCTGATGCCATAGACTGAAAGATATTCCATCTGGGATGGGATAACCACATATTGAGCTGCATAGAGTCCATTGCTAGTGATCGTAGTAGCGCTTGGCGGTGTGTCTATAAGTACATAATCATAATCATTAGCTATACCGGATTGTTGCAAAGCCTTATTTAATCGCTTTTCACGAATACCGATTAAGTTGGCGAGAGCAGAATCTTTGGTTTTATAGCTACTGGGTAAAACATCAATTTTCCCAGAACAGCCTGTTTTACTAAAAACTTTATTAATAGGGGAACTCTTGATATATTCTTTGTACTTAAAACTTGGGGTGTCATAGTCTTTCAAAAACTCTATAACTTCTTTTCTATCCAGAAAAGAATCCAAAACTGTGTCAAATTCTGCTAAGGTAGAAGCTTTGTCAAACTCATCAGCTTTGTTGACCCCCAAGGATAGGCTAGCATGGGCTTGATCGTCTAAGTCAATAACTAAAACTCTGTTACCTAATTTTGCCAGCTCATAGGCAATGTTGACAACCAAAGTAGTTTTACCAACCCCGCCCTTGGATGTATGAATTGCAATTGTACGCATTTTAACTATATCCAAAAAAAATCTAACGAAATTTGCTACTGGTTGAACTTGTTCTGGGTTTTCTATATTGTGCTTACACTTTAGTGTCGCACTCCCTTGTGTATATTCGTAAATTTCCACCGAAAATGGGT
Source organism: Microcoleus sp. PH2017_34_RAT_O_A (assembly GCF_020737885.1). Lineage (NCBI taxonomy): Bacteria > Bacillati > Cyanobacteriota > Cyanophyceae > Oscillatoriales > Microcoleaceae > Microcoleus > Microcoleus sp. PH2017_34_RAT_O_A. The sequence goes on from NZ_JAEQDD010000041.1 coordinate 10,513, forward strand.
CAATCAGTATCCCAAATCTTGTATTAGAGTATTTCAGATACGTTTCTAACTGAATGAGAGCTGCCGCATCAAGTCTAGTTTTAGCTGTCTTAATTTCAACCAGAAAGTTAATATACCGACTCAAGTCTTCTACTAAGAAATCAACCTCTTTTTGAGTCCAAACTATCCGACTATTGGCAGTCAGCCTAGGTACTTTAACCTTAAACTCTGGAATCCAGTGAGAATAACTACTCTTGCGAGGCAAACCCGCCATCTCCAGCATTGTCTGAACCAGATGCAGAGACACATAAGCCTCATTATTCCAGTCAGAAGACAGTTGAACCATGTTGAAAACTCAGGCTTTTCTCTATTATTACCCAAAATGAGGTTTAGAGGATCGATCGCACTTTTATTCCTGCTTGACAGACTCAGCCAACCGCTTCGCATTCTCCCGCCGATGAACATTAATCGGACTATTGCGAATATCAGCTTCTACCATTGCAATTAGTTCATCTAGTGTTTGAGTCCAAGCTTCCAGCATTCGGTTGCTGTCTCGAAGCATGGCGACAGTGTTCTTAACTTTTTCCGGTTCGGGAAGTTGTCTTTGCTCACTCATAGTATGTTCCAATCCCTTTTAGCTTCTTCAACACTTGCCAATGACGCATCAAGCGCTACTTGTCCTTGCTCAATGCTGCGATACAGTAAATCCAGCATAGCAGAGGAGGCGATCGGCTGATCCTCAGCAATCCGCAGTAACAATGTGTATAAACGAGAGTAAGGCTCTCTGAGCCGTTCTGCGGCGTTTTGAAGCTGATCTAAAACCGTAGCAGTTGCTTCGATCTCGCCATACTGCTCAAAGATGGCAAATTCTGCTGATTTGGCTTCGTCAATTCCTGCTAAAAGTCGCTGTTGCAAATTCAAGATATTAGCAATTGTTTCCTGGGCTAACTTCGCCATAAAAAAATACTCTTCACTCTCAACATTTAACAAACATATAGCAACCGCCAGGATGGTTAGGACGTTTTTGAATATAGTCGTGGGGTGGGGGCAGGTTTCGATCTTTTGTCAATCGGTGTCAAAGATTTTGGCGAACCTGCCCCTACTATACTAACGGTCTTGGCGGTTCCTATATCAAAAAAAAATCCCCCGCCCGAAGGCAGGGGATTTAATTTAATTACCTAGAAACCAGAGTTCAGAGTTATCCGAATTTCCCGGCCGTCGAGGCAATTACAAAGGCTGCGTAAGTGAAGACGTTGCCCACAGTAAAGTGAACTAAGCCAACCAAACGACCTTGGACGATCGACAAAGCAACAGGCTTGTCTTTCCAGCGAACCAAGTTGGCCAAAGGAGTGCGCTCGTGAGCCCAAACCAAGGTTTCGATCAACTCTTGCCAGTAACCTCTCCAAGAGATCAGGAACATGAAACCAGTTGCCCAAACTAGGTGTCCGAATAAGAATATCCAGGCCCAGACTGACAGGTTGTTAGTACCATACGGGTTGTAACCGTTGATCAACTGAGAAGAATACAGCCAGAGGTAATCGCGGAACCAGCCCATCAGGTAGGTAGAAGACTCATTGAACTGAGCGACGTTACCTTGCCAGATGCCTAGGTGCTTCCAGTGCCAGTAGAACGTTACCCAAGCTAGGGTGTTCAACATCCAGAAGACAGACAAGTACATCGCGTCCCAAGCAGAGACATCGCAGGTACCGCCACGGCCGGGGCCGTCGCAAGGGAAAGCATAACCGAAGTCTTTTTTGTCCGGCATCAGCTTAGAACCGCGTGCATCCAGAGCGCCCTTGACCAAAATCAAGGTGGTGGTGTGCAAGCCAAGTGCGATCGCATGGTGAACCAAGAAATCGCCAGGTCCGATCGCCAAGAACAGAGAATTTGTACTACTGTTGATTCCTTCCAACCAGCCTGGGAGCCATACGTTGCCGTAGTTTGGCCAAGCAGTCGCCGCAATGCTGTCTGGGTTAGAAAGTAGCACGTCCATGCCGTACAGAGCCTTCCCGTGAGCAGCTTGGATGAACTGTGCGAACACTGGTTCAATCAAGATTTGCTTTTCAGGAGTTCCGAAAGCGACTACAACGTCGTTGTGAACATACAAGCCGAGAGTGTGGAAGCCCAAGAACAGCGACACCCAGCTCAAGTGAGAGATAATCGCTTCTTTGTGCTGCAACACGCGATCGAGCACGTTGCCTTTATTAGCTTCAGGATCGTAGTCCCGCACCAAGAAGATAGCTCCGTGGGCGAAAGCACCGACCATGATGAAACCAGCAATGTACTGGTGGTGCGTGTACAACGCAGCCATTGTCGTATGATCCTGCGCTATGAAAGCGTAAGGAGGCATCGCGTACATATGCTGAGCGACCAAGGAGGTGATTACACCTAAAGCAGCGAGGTGAAATGCCAGTTGGAAGTGCAGCGAGTTGTTGTAGGTTTCGTAAAGGCCTTGGTGAGGCAGGTTGAACTGACCTTCACTCTTACCGCCTACCAAACCAGCTTTTGAATCCAACATCTCTTTGATGCTGTGACCGATACCGAAGTTAGTCCGGTACATATGACCGGCAACGATAAACAGAACTGCGATCGCCAAATGGTGATGAGCAATGTCTGTGAGCCACAGGGATTCTGTTTGAGGGTGGAAGCCGCCCAAGAAAGTCAGAATTGCAGTTCCAGCGCCTTCGGCAGTACCGAATACGTGGCTTGCTGCATCTGGGTTCTCGGCGTATACGCCCCAGTTACCAGTGAAGAACGGAGCCAAACCAGCCGGGTGAGGAGGGGTAGACAGGAAGTTTTCCCAACCTACGTGCTGTCCGCGAGATTCGGGGATAGCAACGTGAACCATGTGACCAGTCCAAGCCAAAGAGCTGACACCGAACAAACCAGCCAAGTGGTGGTTGAGGCGAGATTCAGCATTCTTGAACCAAGACAAGCTCGGGCGGTACTTCGGCTGGAGGTGCAACCAACCTGCGAACAGCATGACAGAAGCCAACAGTAGCAAGAAGATAGCTCCTTGATACAAGTCGCCATTTGTCCGAACCCCTTGGGTGTACCACCAGTGGTAAACACCAGAGTAGGAGATGTCCACTGGGTTAGAAGCGCCCGCTTGAGTGAAAGCTTCTACTGCTGGAGCACCGAATTGAGGGTCCCAAATCGCGTGAGCGATCGGGCGGACGTTTAGAGGGTCTTTAATCCACTGTTCAAAGTTACCTTGCCATGCTACGTGGAACAGGCTGCCCGAAGTCCACAAGAAAATGATTGCTAGGTGGCCGAAGTGAGAAGCAAAAATCTTTTGGTAAAGATTTTCTTCGGTCATGCCATCGTGGCTTTCAAAGTCGTGCGCTGTGGCAATCCCGTACCAGATCCGCCGTGTGGTCGGGTCTTGGGCAAGGTCTTGGCTAAATTTTGGAAATTTCGTTGCCATAAGCCTTGATTAATCCTGAATCCTGAACGTTGAAGAGGTTCGGTTCCGAGGTTTGGATTCTGGGTTTGAGATTGCTCCCAAATCCTGAATCCAAAACCTAAAGGTAGTTTACCCTACCGAGATGATTCGCGCTAGGAAAAATGCCCACGTAGTGACAATTCCTCCCAGGAGGTAGTGAGCTACACCCACTGCCCGACCTTGAGTAATGCTCAGAGCGCGAGGCTGAATCGAAGGAGCTACCTTGAGCTTGTTGTGAGCCCAAACAATGGACTCAATCAGTTCTTGCCAGTAGCCGCGGCCGCTGAACAGGAACATCAAGCTAAAGGCGAACACGAAGTGTCCTGCTAGGAACATCAGACCGTAGGCCGACAGTGCCGAACCGTAGGACTGAATTACTTGAGAAGCTTGCGCCCACAAGAAGTCCCGCAGCCAGCCGTTAATCGTGATCGCACTTTGTGCGAAGTTGCCGCCGGTGATGTGAGAAATTGTGCCGTCTGGCGATACTGTTCCCCACACGTCCGACTGCATTTTCCAGCTAAAGTGGAAAATCACGATCGAGATGCAGTTGTACATCCAGAACAAGCCGAGGAACACGTGATCCCAACCAGAAACTTGGCAGGTACCGCCACGGCCTGGGCCGTCGCAAGGGAACCGGAAGCCTAAGCTGCCTTTGTCAGGAACCAAGCGAGAACTGCGTGCGAACAACACGCCTTTCAAAAGAATCAGAACTGTAACGTGAATGGTGAAAGCGTGGATGTGGTGGATCATGAAATCCGCCGTACCCAACTCGATCGGCATCATCGCTATTTTGCCACCGACTGCTACTGCACCGCCGCCAAAAGCGTGGCTGACGATTTCCATAGCATTAGGCGCTGTGTTACCTGGTGCCAAAGCGTGGATATTTTGTACCCATTGGGCAAATATCGGACGCAATTGGATACCGGTATCTGAGAACAAATCTTGAGGACGACCGAAAGCTCGCATTGTATCGTTGTGAACGTACAAACCGAAGCTGTGGAAGCCTAAGAATATGCAAACCCAGTTAAGGTGAGAGATGATTGCATCTCTATGGCGGAGTACGCGGTCGAGCAAGTTATTAACGTGCTGAGCCGGATTGTAATCCCGCACCATGAAAATTGCTGCGTGAGCTGCTGCTCCAACAATCAGGAATCCGCCAATCCACATGTGGTGGGTGAACAGGGATAGCTGAGTTGGGTAGTCAGTCGCGATGTACGGATACGGAGGCATCGCGTACATATGGTGAGCCACGAGGATGCTGATAGAGCCCATCCAGGCCAAGTTCCACGACAGTTGGGCGTGCCAAGACTGCGTGAAGATTTCGTACATCCCCTTGTGGCCTTCGCCAGTGAAGGGGCCTTTGTGAGCTTCCAAAACTTCTTTGAAGCTGTGGCCAATGCCCCAGTTAGTACGGTAGAAGTGTCCGGCGATGATGAACAACACTGCCAACGCTAAGTGATGGTGTGCTGTATCGCTCAGCCACAAACCGCCTGTGGTGGGGTTCAGACCACCTTTGAAAGTCAGGAAGTCGCTGTAGGCGCCCCAGTTGAGGGTGAAGAAGGGCGTTAAACCTTGAGCAAAGCTGGGGTAGATGTCAGCCATCAAGGCTGAGTTGAAAAGCCACTCGTGTGGCAGTGGGATATCGGCAACTGTTTTAATCAGTTTGCCACCTACTGTCAACGGTGAGCCTGCATCGATCGCGTCCATGCAAGCGTTGATCGGCAGAGCAACGTGAATTTGTTGTCCTGCAAAGCCCAAGCATCCGCAGCCTAGCAAACCTGCCAAGTGGTGGTTCATCATCGATTCTACGTTCTGAAACCATTCCAGTTTCGGAGCGCGGACGTGATAGTGGAACCAACCGGCAAATAGCATCAGGGCTGCCATTACCAAGGCGCCGATCGCAGTGCAATATAGCTGGTATGAGTTAGTGATGCCGTTGGCGCGCCACAGTTGGAACAAACCAGAGGTGATCTGAATCCCGTGAAAGCCGCCGCCTACATCTGCATTTAAAATTTCTTGACCAAAAATCGGCCAAACCACTTGAGCGCTGGGCTTGATGGCTGTAGGATCTGTCAGCCAAGCTTCGTAGTTGGAGAATTTAGCGCCGTGGAAATATGCGCCGCTCAACCATACGAAAATTACTGCCAAGTGGCCGAAGTGAGCGCTAAAGATTTTGCGCGAAACGTCTTCTAAATCACTTGTATGACTGTCGAAGTCGTGAGCGTTAGCGTGGAGGTTCCAAATCCAAGTGGTGGTTTTTGGCCCCTTAGCTAGAGTGCGATCGAAATGACCTGGTTTTGACCACTTCTCGAAGGAAGTTGGAACCGGATCTTTATCGACTACTACTCTAACTTTTACCTCTCGCTCTGGAGGACTAATGGTCATGAAGACTCTCCTCTCGATAAGACAAGGAACGAGAACTGAATACTGTATCTGACACTCCCCACGCTTAATTAGGCGGGGGATTCTCGGTTCCCCGAAACAGCTTGCACTTCGCTCTTTCCAGAGTTACACGCAGGTCGATCGTCTCCCCAAGCATTTTGCTTCTTTGTAAAGAAGCCAGTTCCCCAGTGTCGCTAACAATGTCCCTGGGTACTGCCAACTCTTCTCGCCAGAGCTGCCGATCGCCTCCTTGATTCAGGTTTGATGCGGCTGCTCCTTTTGAGGGAGTTTTATGAATTATAAGCCTGCTAGAGAAGTATTAATCGCTTGTTAACAATACTTAAAAAAGCCTCAATTCTTGATGCAATTACCCCCTTTAATTTCCACAGTCCCTCAAAAAAGTCAAGGGGTATTGCCATTAAGTTTACAAAACTCAAAGATAAAGCAATTGAGGAATACTCATTTATAGAGAGATGTTTAAGAAAATGGCTGGGGCAGTTATTAGTGGGATCGGATTGGTTGCCGGCACAGCCTGAATCCGCGACACAGGGGGCCCTGAATTGCCGATCGGCAATTCGGCAATACTAAATTCAGTTTTGGGCTATAGTTCCCTATGAGAAGGCTTCTAGGAGTATAGTTGCGTGATTGGCATCAATTGGCAGAGAACGGTTGCAGGCAGGCTGCTGGCATTGTTTGCAGCAGCAGTATTGATTTTGGGTGTAGCAAGTTGTGGCGCGGGCCATCCCTCCATGCCCAAATCAGGAAACAAGAGCGGCTCAGCTACCGCCGAGGTAAACAGAATCTCAGAGGTTTCTCCCCCAGAAGCCATTCAACAACTGCGTCAGGCTCTAGAAATTTACCAGCCTCAAATAAGTATTTTGAATCCAAAACCTGACGAAGTGCTTCAGGATATAAATGTGTCTGTTAAGTTCCAAGTCAAGGACTTCCCCATTTTCAAAGAAGCAAACTTGGGTTTGGGGCCCCACCTGCAAGTTTTATTAGACAACCAACCTTATGCAGCAGTTTACGACATCAACCAAACTTTAACGCTCTCCAACTTAGAACCCGGAACCCATACCCTGCGGGTGTTCGCAGCTCGACCTTGGGAAGAAAGCTTTAAAAACGAAGGTGCTTTGGCCCAAACCACCTTTCACATTTTTACCAAAACAGAGGACAACAAGCCCGATCGCACATTGCCCCTACTAACGTACAACAGCCCGCAAGGCAGCTACGGGGCAGAACCAATCCTGCTCGATTTTTACTTGACAAATGCGCCTTTGCACCAAGTGGCTCAAGCAAATTCCCAAGATGACATACTCGATTGGAAAATTCGAGCCACAGTGAACGGGGAAAGTTTCGCGATCGACCAGTTGCAACCTATATATCTTAAAGGATTCAAACCCGGGAAAAACTGGGTGCAGCTAGAATTAATCGACGAACAGGGAAATACCGTCAAAAACGCCTTTAATAATACAGTCAGACTGATAGATTACCAACCCCAGGGGCAAGATACTTTTTCTAAATTAGTGCGGGGCGAGATCACAGTAGCAGAAACTCGCGGTATAGTCGATCGCAGCTACCAAGTACCAACCCCAACCCCGACACCCGAACCGACACCCGAACCGACACCCGAACCAACACCCGAACCGACACCGACACCTGCATTAGAAAAAACACCAGTAGCCGAACCCTCACCAGCGGTTCCAGAAACCCCAGCTACCGAGCCGAGCTTAGAGCCAAAAGTTGCTCCCGTTCAAACAATAGAACCGACACCAACAGCAACCCCCCAACTCGAAGCACCAAAACTTGTAGAACCAGTTCAAGTCATAGAACCGACACCGACACCGACAGCAACCCCACAGCTAGAAACCCCCAAAGTTGTGGAACCAGTTCAAGTCATAGAACCCAAACCCATAGCAACTCCACAGTTAGAAACCCCCAAAGTTGTTGTACCCGTTAAAATAATAGAGCCGAAACCAACACCATCTCCCCAAACACAGAAACAGGAATACAAAGGATACTACAATCGGTTTCGCAACTTTTTGAATCAAGTTACCGAACCTGCCAATCCTTCAGTACCCCCAACCCTGCCAGAAATAACAGACAAAGCTCCTGTACCTAAAGTAGTCGCTCCTGCGATACCAGAAGCATCTCCCAATCTGGTAGCACCAGCGCCCTCGGTTGCCGCTCCCAAAAGCACCGAATTAGCAGTTCCCGAAACAACAGTTTCAGAACCAGAAAACACACCAAAATCAGAACAAAAAGCAGTTCCCGAAACAACAGTTTCAGAACCAGAAAACACACCAAAATCAGAACAAAAAGTCGAATTTGAAACCTAAAAAATATTTCTGAATTCATCTGCGTACCCTTCGGGAAGGCTTCGCCTACATCAGCCTAAATTCGCCTACATCTGCGGTCAAAAAACACAGGAAAATTGAAAATGACCTATCTCGAAACAGCAGCCAAATTTTATAGCGACGTTGCCGAAACTCCCCAAATTGGACTGTGCTGCGTCCAAAGCAGTCCCTTGCAACTCCCAGGATTAAAAATTCCCGAACAAATGCAAGAAATGAACTACGGCTGCGGCACCACCGTTCACGCCGCCGAACTTGTCGGAAATCCAGTCGTGCTTTATGTCGGCGTCGGCGGCGGATTGGAAGCACTGCAATTTGCTTATTTTTCTAGGCACAATGGATCGGTTATTGCCGTCGATCCGGTTGCAGCAATGCGAGAAGCGGCTGCACGCAACTTGCAAATTGCCGCCCACGAAAATGATTGGTTTGACGAGAGTTTTGTGGAAATTATAGAAGGCGATGCTTTTGCGTTGCCGGTACCGGATGCTTCTGTAGATGTTGTCGCACAAAATTGCTTGTTTAATATCTTTGAACCTGCGGATTTAGCTAAGGCATTAAAAGAGACTTATCGGGTGTTGAAGCCAGGGGGCAGGTTGTTGATGAGCGATCCGATCGCAACTCGCGCAATTCCGCAGCATTTGAAAGACGATCAGCGCTTGCGGGCCTTGTGTTTGTCGGGTGCTCTGACATACGCAGAATACGTTCAACACCTTGTAGACGTGGGCTTTGGGCAAGTCGAAGTCCGGGCGCGCCGTCCTTACCGGCTGCTGGACAAACACAATTACAAATTGGATGCGGATCTGTTGTTAGAAAGCCTCGATACAGTGTCCTTTAAAGTGGACATTCCCCCGGATGGCGCTTGCATTTTCACGGGCAAGACGGCGATTTATGCGGGGTCTGAAGAGCTGTTTGATGACGGGGCTGGTCACATTTTGCAGCGGGGAGTTCCGGCGGCGGTGTGCGATAAAACGGCTGGGAAGTTGGGGGGATTGATGCCGGATCAGGTGTTGATTACTGATTCGACTTGGCATTATAACGGCGGCGGTTGCTGTTAAATTTATTTCGGAATGGGGAGGTAGCGTTCACCGCAGAGATATAGCGGTTATCAAAAAAGTGAGGTATGCCCACGGAGGCCACGGAGGCCACGGAACCCACGGAGGCCTATCCCCATGAGTACCTCATCTTTTTGAGAAAGGCTATAGCTGCCTCTTTCAAATCTTTATGGTGTATGGGTTATTTGGGAAAATAATTGCAGGGAAAAGCAAGCATAAAATTTAGGAGAAGCAAGAGACGCCAATTGCTGAAGTTGGTTGACAAGCAAGTCCTAATACTATAGTATTCGAGTATGACATATAAGACTATTGACTTATTTTCTGGTGCGGGTGGCTTGACTACAGGATTTCACCTAGCTGGTTTTGAATCTTTATGTGCGATCGAGGTGGATGCTAAAGCCCTAGCGACCTATAAGCACAATTACCCAAACACCAAAATTGTTCATCAGGATATACGCGAGGTCAATCCTTTGGATTTGCGATTATGTTTGGGTTTGCAGAGGGAGGAACTAACAGTGTTGATAGGTGGCCCCCCATGCCAAGGATTTTCAAGAAATATTCCTGCTGACTATCGATATCTTAGCGACTCTCGCAATCAGTTATATCGGACATTTTTAGAATTCGTACAAGAATTTAGACCCATTTACGTTGTTATGGAGAACGTACCTGAAATCTTGAAAGCTTACGGTGGTGTAGTTAAGAATGAAATTATACAACAACTTGAATTGCAAGGTTATAAAGTAACTTATGGATCGCTAAACTCCGCGCATTATGGAGTACCGCAGACCAGATCAAGGGCTTTTTTCGTGGCTAGTTTAGATAAACCACTTCAATTTCCTGAACCTACACACGCTGGCGAGATTAGAAGCGATTACAGAGCTACGAAATCTTGTTACCAACTGAGTCTCCTAAAATCAAACATTTCTTCAGTCGTCACAGTTAGAGATGCGATTGGAGATTTGCCGTCATTGAATGCAGGAGAGGAATATAATGCTGAAGTTTATCCTTTGCCACCCCAAACTGCGTACCAAGCAATGATACGTAATGGAAGTACGAAACTTTTCAATCACGTTGCTCGTGCTTTGAGTCCCATTCAAATGTCAAGAGCGCGTCTTCTTAGTGAAGGGCAAGATGCTAGAGACTTGCCACCTGAATTAGCCCCTAAAAAGCACTATAGCGGTGCATATGGAAGGCTTTACTGGGATAAACCAGCAAGAACTATCACAAGGTGGGTTTTCCATCCAGGATCTGGCAGGTTTTTTCATCCAACCCAAAATCGGACAATTACAATCCGTGAAGCTGCAAGATTGCACTCTTACCCAGATAACTTTCACTTTCTGGGAACGTACACTGATATGGCTTCTCAAATTGGAGAATCAGTACCCCCACTTCTAGGCAAAGTAATAGCTGCATCTATTCTCGAAGTTCACCGTCAAAAGACTGTGTACTGAGTTGATCTTGCAAAGCTGAGAGCACAGTCTGCACATATCGATCAAGTGTAAGACGAGTTCGCTCAACCCTGATGTGAACGGCTTCTGGAGAGATGGTTCTAGCTCTGAAAAGTTGCTTTTGATTCTTGTACCAAACTAACTCTGGCTTACCTGCAATACTGCCTTGTAGCCCTGCTCCTGATTTTCCAGTAACTCTATCAACTGTCCAAGCCCAAGAAAAAGCATTTGGGTCAAGTGGATTAAGAGAGAATTCACAGTAAATATATTCATATCCTCTAATGGTTTTCAGCAATATGCCTTCATAGCTATTGATAATGCTCTGTGCTGCCTGACTCGATATAATTTTCTCGTTCCAATGCTGAACAATAGCTGCTCCTAGTTCAGCAGGTGAGGATTGTTCAGTCAAACCAGGAAAACCAAGTTGGGTAGCCTTTTTGATAACATCTGCTCTCTGAATGACAAACCAAAATGTATTGACAACCGTAAGACTATTCAGTTGAAGAGACTTGAGTGACCAACCAGTTGCAGTCGTGGTGTCAACAGCATCATAGAGGAGTTTGCTACGTCCTAATGCTGGATCTGATAAAGGAATATCCTTGACATAATGAAAAATTGCTTCCCAAGTATAATCCTCTATCGAGCCGATAACTGGAGATGCAATGGTAGTAATAATGGCTTGCCTCAATCTTTCAATTTCGTTTTCTGTCAGCACTCAAGAGTTCCTCTACGGCTCGTAAAAATTCACCCATTGTTATGTCCAGAGCATTTGTAATGTGACTAAGAACCCTCACAGATGGACTTTTCAGCCCTCGCTCAAGCTGGCTGATATAGGTTCTGTGCAGACCTGTGACTTCTGCCAGATATTCCTGTGACCAACGTTTCTCTATGCGACGACGTTGTATTTCTAGTCCTAAAGTTTGGTCTAGTTGGCTAGGTTGCATAGAGAAAGATAGTAAGGTTTTGAATACCAAAGTTCTACAGACTAAAGTATTCAATGCTGCAATATGAACACTGAACTCTCCCCCCTCCTATGCCACAGCCATCTTGCCTATGCCGAAAAGCCCAGATTTAACCAGCTTTTCCCCATCCTCCCAAACTTCTCGCTAAATTAAAGAAGTGTAAAACTTACTCAGCCCGCACCAAGGAGATATCCATGCCTCGCGTCAGAGCACCAGAATTCCCCGTAAAGTACCCCTGGTTGAACACCGAAAAACCTTTATCCATTGCATCCTTAAAAGGGCGCGTCGTCATCCTCGACTTCTGGACTTACTGCTGTATCAACTGCTTGCACGTCCTCCCAGACTTAAAATATCTGGAACAAAAATATAAAGATTCCCTGACGATAATCGGGGTTCACTCGGCTAAATTTGAAAACGAAAAAGATGTAGAAAACATCCGCCAAGCTATCCTCCGCTACGATATCGAACATCCCGTAATCGTAGACAGCGGTATGAAAGTTTGGCAAAGCTACGCGGTTCGCGCTTGGCCGACTTTAATGGTGATCGATCCAGAAAGTTATGTCGTCGGCTTTGTTTCGGGCGAAGGCAATAGAGAAGCACTAGATCAGTTAGTTGGCAAGTTAATTGCTGAATACAAAGATAAAAATGCGATCGCCTTTCAAGAACTTCGCTTCAGTTTAGAAAAACAGCGCAAACCTGTGTCAACACCGCTGGCTTTTCCTGGTAAAGTGCTGGCATTTGCGATCGCGCCAACGGAGGCAAAACAGCTTCACCAACATGAGGCGCTGTTGGGCGAAATGACTGAGGACAGTCAATCTGTAGATGAAACTGTACTGCCCGGGCCTGCTAATTCAGTTATCCAAAACTTGGTCGGTTCTTGCTTGTTTATTGCCGATTCGGGACACAATCGAATTGTTGTCAGCAGTACCGAGGGTGAGATACTGCACGTCATTGGTACTGGGAAACCGGGTTTGACTGATGGCAACTTTGAAGAAGCTGAGTTTTTTGCACCTCAAGGTATGGCTTTTGATGCAGAAACTCAAATTCTCTATGTTGCTGATACGGAAAATCACGCTATCAGAACGATCGACTTTACGACTCAAAGGGTGCAAACTGTTGCTGGTACTGGCGAACAAAGTCACGAAATTGCTCCCCGCAGCGGCAAGGCTTTAGAGACGCCATTGAATTCGCCTTGGGATTTAGAAAGAGTTGGCGATCGACTTTTTATCGCCATGGCGGGTTCGCACCAAATTTGGGAGATGCAGTTAGATACTGGTACGATCGCCACTTACGCAGGTATTGGTCGAGAATCCTGTGTTGACGGTAGTCTGGCGGAATCTGCTTTTTCTCAGCCCAGCGGCCTGTCTACGGATCGATCGGAGTTGTTTGTCGCTGACAGCGAAATTAGTTCGATCCGCGCCGTCGGTATCGATGAAGACCCGAAGGTACGCACTGTCTGCGGTAGCGGTGAATTGTTTGGTTTTGGGGATAAAGATGGTCGCGGTGAGGAGGTGAGGTTGCAGCACTGTTTGGGTGTTGAATACGCTCAAAATTACCTCTGGGTTGCTGATACTTACAATCACAAAATTAAGCGAATCGACCACCGGGGCGGTACTTGCATGACGATGATTGGAGATGGTAAAGCTGGTTTGGTAGATGCTAAAGGTCTCAAAGCTCGATTTTTTGAACCTTCAGGCTTGAGCGCTATCGGGTCTCATTTGTTTGTTGCTGATACGAACAATCACGTGATTCGGCGAATTGAGTTGGATACTTTGGAGGTCACAACTTTGGATTTTCACAGTTTGTGTGCGCCGGATGTTTGTCTCCCTGATTGATCCGAAATGTTGATAATAGACCTCTTGCAAAAAAAATCACGGAGTTACAATTAAAGGTTTTGAGTTTTAGACCTGAGAGCTAACTCATAATTGTAAAGTGCTGATCTAACCTGCAATCTGCTCCACTTAAGCCAAACCCTTCATTATAGCATAAAATTATTTTGCAAGAGGTCTAATTATTTCAACAACTCAGAAACAGTTTTAAATTGATAACCTTTTGACTGCAAAGACTTGACAATTATCTCAGTTGCTAATACGGTTTTCGAGCGATCGCCTCCGCCGTCGTGCATCACCACAATCGAACCCGATCGCACATTGTTAATCACCTGATTTGCGATATCCTCTACCGTGTGAGTTTTCTCATAATCTTGAGAATCCACATCCCACATAATCAGTTTTTTGTGCATTTGGGCAAGTAAATAAGATAAAACTACAAATCTCCGTCCCCAAGGTGGCCGAAAACTAATACTATTTTGCTTAACGCCCAATTCCTGCAAAAGTTTGTCCGTTTTTTCAATCTCAGACAGCAAATATTCCCGGGGTTTAAACATCATATCCTTATGAGAGTAGGAATGGTTTGCCAACTCATCGCCCCTCGCCACAATCATTTTGACGATTTCGGGATGTTTCTCTATATTGCGGCCGATTTCATAAAAAGTTGCTTTAACTCGATAGCGGTCTAAGATATCTAAAAGTTGATTTGTATAGGGAGGATAGGGGCCGTCGTCGTAGGTAAGCGCCACCACTTTCTCTTGAGTATCGGCGCGGTTGATGCCAAAATAATTGTGGAATTTAGTAACGTTAATCAGTAGCGATGCTGCAAAAAACAATGCTATTGTGAACAGCAGAAACTTTTGTAAATTTTTACCGATCCGCATAGCTGGATGAAAGCTCGATCGAGCATGAAAGTGGATTGATGTCAGATTACCACAATTTATGGCTGATGCCATAAGATCGATCGCCCTTGTCAACTCTGCAAAAAATAAGTACGTAGCTGCGCTTGGGCGCTCTTTATATATCAAAGAGCGCCCAAGCGCAACAACGTACCTTTATTTAATGTGACAGTTGCGTCTTGGACTGCATAAGATCGGCATTGTCAACTCTGCAAAAAAATGCCGGCAATAGTGCCGACATATACCTGTTGTTGAGGTTCAACGCTAGAAGATGGAAGAGAATACGGGTCAAAAGTTCGATCGCGCTTTTGAAGAGATTTGAAGAGAGATCCGCCTAGGCGGCAGCGCGATCGCAAATTCCCGCATTTCAAGCTATACCCTCCACCAATAAAGTAATCTTGTCAATTCCTACCACATAAACCAGTTCCCCGGGTTTAAAAGTTATGCCTTTATCGCACTTAGCGGGCCACCAACTACATTGAAAGCGGACGCGGCCGCATTCACCCGGTCGAATTTCTTCTGCAACGATTGCTTCTTCAAAATAGTCAAAAAACATGATTGCTACTCCTAAAAATTGGTTGGAATTGTTTTGAAGGCGAACAGTTTCCGAGGTATTTACCAATTAATAAACCATTCATCAATCTCCCAATCCCCAAATCCTCCAATCTAAAATCTAAAATCCAAAATCTAAAATCGGAAGATGCTTTGCAATTACCCTTCAACAATCAGAGTCACATTGTCAATGGCGATGACTCGAACCGCTTCTCCGGGTTTAAAAGTAATTTCTTGGTCAGATGTTGCAGGCCACCAACTGCTTTGGAAACGGACGCGACCAGATTCTCCCGGACGAATTTCTTCTTCGACGATCGCTTTTTGGTCTGGGGCGATATCTTTTGGCGCTAGATGAGTATGGACTGTTTCTGCATCGCCGACAGCGGGTTTTTCCTCACCGACCGCCGTCTCTTCTGCTACATCGGTGCTGGACTTTTCCGCACCGGAGACGGCTGATTTTGCTTGATTAACACTGCCCACTTTTTCCTCATCAGCGAAGGCTAAGATTCCTTCTTCTTCAATAAAGCTTGCTTCTTCGACATAGTTAGTAGACATGGTGGATGGCTCCTGAAGATAGGTTATGTTTGACTTTTGGATGCGAAAAGCTCGCGCTTTTTAAGTTTGATTAAATGGTCAGATTTCTTATCCCAACAATTGCAAGCGGGAAGTTAAATTCTGCCTTCTACAAACCGATACAAATCCTCAACTTGAGTCTGGCAGATCCCTGATTTTAGACTGACTTTCAAACTCTCAGATTTAATGAGAGTGTAAATCTAAAATCTAAAATCTAAAATCTAAAATCAACTGACTACTCCCCACCTCAGAGTTTTCCCGAACTAAGCTTCAACTATTAGAGTAATGTTTTCAAGTCTCAGGACTCGAACCACAGCACCGGGTTTCAAAGTTATTTGTAGATCGTCGCACTTCGCAGGCCACCAACTGTTTTGGAAGCTGACGCGACCGGGCTGATTGGGTCGAATTTCTTCATCTACGATCGCTTTTTCCAAATAGCTAACAGTCATATTTTTGGCTCCCAATTTCCAATTTTTCGTAACCTTCAAAGGCGATAAACTTATAACCAGACTCGGTAAATCCTTAATTCCCAACTACGCTTCAACGATCAGAGTCACGTTCTCAAGTGCCAGGACACGAACCACAGCACCGGGTTTCAAAGTTATTTGTAGATCGTCGCACTTCGCAGGCCACCAAGTGCTCTGGAATCGGACGCGACCGGACTCGCCTGGACGGATTTCTTCTTCTACGACGGCTTTTTTCAAATGGTTGAGACTCATAACTTTAGGACTCCTGAGTGCAGATTCGTCGGATTCTTGAGAGGTAAAAACTTGTAGGACTCGATTCACTGGCTCGATCGGCAGCTAGGCTGCCACAATCAGAGTAATGTTGTCAATTCCGATGACGCGAACCACGTCACCCGGTTGAAAAGTCATCTCTTGCTCGCATTTTGCAGGCCACCAACTGTTTTGGAAGCGCACGCGGCCGGACTCTTGAGGGCGAATTGCTTCATCGACGATCGCTTTTTCGGAATTGTCAAAAGTCATGATTGCTGGCTCCTGATTATAAGTTTGGCTGAAGTTTGAGATGCGAAAAACTGATTGCTCGACTCGTTACCAATTTCCAGGTAGAGGTCGCCCTCTTGCTGTCAACTGTCAACTGTCAACTGTCAACTGTCAAAGCTAGGCTGTGACAATCAGGGTAATGTTGTCAATTCCCACAACTCGAACCACATCCCCGGGGTGAAAAGTTATGTCTCGATCGCATTTTGCAGGCCACCAAGTGCTTTGAAAGCGCACCCGGCCGCATTCTTGAGGGCGAATTGCTTCATCGACGATCGCCTTTTCATCAGTGTTAATAGACATAGCTGCTGGCTCCTGAATGTAAGTTCGACTTGATTGGTGCGGATGTCAGAAGCTTGTCGGTCAACTTCCCCTCCACACTCAACAGTCTCGCAGGTCAACCATGGCTGTGTCAGTCGGCAAAAGTCCTTATAAGTCGGCTGTTTGAGCCCGTAAGCGAGTCGGAAAAAGTCTGTTAGAGTTGTTTGATAATAGGTAACGCTAAACCTGGTGACTCAATGGAAGCGGATCAAGCACTGGATTTTACTAACTCGTTACTTGTGGCTCGAAACCTGAAAACTCTCGACAACCTTGACAGCGCGATCTTTCGCGAAGCATGGATGGGGGTGCAAGGCAGGACGTACCAACAGGTTGCAGAGAGTGAAGGATATGGAGTAGGGACTGTTAAGGATGCTGCCTCTAATTTGTGGAAGCGCCTTTCAGCTTTGTTTGGAGAAGGTGAAAAAGTTAAAAGAGATAACCTGCAAGCGGTAATAGATCGATATTGGCGCAGCTACTCGAAACTAGAACCGCAGTCGGGGCAAATTGTTCCGCCCCGATCGT
This sequence comes from Microcoleus sp. PH2017_34_RAT_O_A, assembly GCF_020737885.1. Lineage (NCBI taxonomy): Bacteria > Bacillati > Cyanobacteriota > Cyanophyceae > Oscillatoriales > Microcoleaceae > Microcoleus > Microcoleus sp. PH2017_34_RAT_O_A. The sequence continues at coordinate 27,832 of NZ_JAEQDD010000041.1, forward strand.
CCCTGGGGCTAGATTCGGACTTGGAAATCGAAAATCCGAACTTTTTGGGCAGGTTTGAGGCGATCGAGGATCTGAATACTCTGGTCGCCCAAGGCGCTAAAGTGATTGTGATCCAAAGTGCCGGCGGTATGGGCAAAACGACTTTAGCCAGACAGTACCTGAAATCTCAAGGGTTCGATCGCGTAATTGAACTGCTGATGGCAAAAGAGACAGAAAACCTCACAGCCTTAGAGAGTGCGATCGAAGAATGGCTCAAGCAAGACTTCCAAGAAGAACCAGGGCCAGACTTTGGTGTCACCCTCGGGCGGCTGAAGCGGCAACTTCAGACTCTCAAAGTCGGCGTATTGATTGACAATTTGGAAGCCGCCCTCGACGGACAAGGTAAGTTTATTGAACCCCACCGGCTGTACGTCGAACTCTTGCGAGTTTTGGCTGATGCCGCGGTGCAGTCGGTAACGCTGATTACCAGTCGCGATCGACTTTGCGATTCTGACGTAACCGTCGAACACTACCTGCTTCCGGGATTGGACGTGGAAACTTGGCAGCAGTATTTTGGCGATCGCAACATCAAAATAGATCCTGTCGCACTCCAGGAAATGCACAAAGTTTACGGCGGTAATGCCAAAGCCATGGGCATTCTTTGGGGGACAATCCGAGAAGATTTTGACGGAGATATGGCAGCCTACTGGCTGGAAAACAGCGACGATCCGCTGGTGGAAACCGACTTAAAAAATTTAGTTACCAGTCAATTCAACCGCCTGCAAGAACTCGATCCCGAAGCCTATCAACTCCTTTGCCGCTTGGGCTGTTACCGCTATCAAGACGTGCCGACAGTCCCTAGTGATGCACTTTTGTGCCTGCTGTGGGACGTGCCCGAAGCCGGACGCAGACAAATCATTAAATCGCTGTTGCACCGATCGCTAGTCGAGTCCCAAAAAGGCGAATACTGGGTGCATCCAGCAATTCGGGAAGAAGCAGTCGATCGGCTTTCGCCCGCAGACTGGGACACCGCCAACCGCAAAGCAGCCGAGTTTTGGACGGATAGCGTCGAGATTATTGAAACCGTAGAAGATGCGCTGAAAGCTTTTGAAGCTTACTATCATTACGTGGCAATTAGCTGTTTCGAGCAGGCCGCTAGCGTCATCCTCAAAAAAATCAATATCCAGTTTGCCAAAGATTACAAACTCGGACGAGCGCTCTATAAACTAGGTTTCTTGCAGCCAATAATTTCAGCAACTACTCGCATCGTCAACAATGTGACTTCTGACTATTATTTGAGCGGTCTTTACAGTATTTTAGGCGTTTCTTACAGAATATTGGGCGACATCAATCAAGCCATAGAATGTCACCAAATATCCGAAAGAAAAGCCACTAAATGTCTGCAAAATATAGCAAAAAATAGCGAACCGGAAAACGGCCAAAAAGCTAATCTAGAATTTTGGAAACTTAACGCTGCAATCAATATAGGGTTTTGCAAAATAGAAATGCTGGAATTAGAACCAGCTCTGGAGATATTTGTCAAAATGAAAAATTCGCGGGAGGAAATCGGGATTATCGGGATTAACAGTTATTCGATCGAGGTCGGGTTAGCTTTTCTCAACTCCTGTGTGGGAGTCAAAAAAGCTGCCAAGGAACTCGCCGACAAACTATATGCCGATCGCGAAGAGAGCCAGTTAGTGGGTACGGGATACAAGTTAGTGTTTCTAGCCACCACCTATAAAAACCTCGGAGATCCAGAAAAAGCTTTGAGCTTGTACAGTCAGGCGATCGCCCAGGCCGACGAAAACCTTTACAGCACCGTCAAAGCCAAAGCTCTTAGCGGTATAGCTGCCCTGTACCGAGAACGAGGAGAATTTGACCAAGCCATGCAGCACCATGCAGAAGCAATAGAAATACTCGATCTGCCCAGCGCTAAATTAGACCGAGCCGAAGCTTGCTATCAGCTCGCACTGACAGAACAAAAACTCGGCAACATCGAGAAAGCCCAAGAAAACTTCGATCGCGCCATTCAACTGTTCAGCGAAATGGACGCCAGCAAACAAGTAGAAAAAGTACAGTTTGCCGCTACCAAAAATCCCGAAAAAATCCCTAATTAACTGAGAAACAAAGGAAAAAAGATACAATAAAGTAAAGCACAACAATAAAATTTCTAGACATGAAACTAAAACGATTGGGACACGTAGCCGTCTGCGTGCAAGACATAGAGAAAGCTGCTGAGTTCTACAGCAAATTGGGAATGGAGTTAGTTTGGAAAGATGCAGACTGGGCTTATTTAAAAGCAGGAGATGATGGACTGGCGCTGTTGAGTCCGACTTACGACCAAGCAGGGCCGCATTTTGGGTTTGTATTTGACGATCGCACCGAAATGGAATCCGCCTACGAACAACTCAAAACTGAAGGTGTTTCCGTCACCCAGATTCACGAACACCGCGACGGTACAGCGTCTTTTTACGGCAGAGACCCCGACGGTAACGGTTTTGAGTACCTTTACGAGCCGACTTGACCGATTCTAGGACTTGCGGAGCGAGCTAAATCCGCGTAAGGTGCGCACTGCGCACCCTACAAGATTTGTGCACACTGCGCACCCTACAGATTTGTGCACACTGCGCACCTCGGCCAGTTGCAGACTGCCCGGAACCTCCGTACAACTCGCCGAATAAAGTGACGTACTGACACCAAATCTTCTAAAGTTACAGTGCAGGCTCAGCATCCAAAATATAGCAACCGCCACATGGCGTGAGGGCATAAATGACTTCCATGAATGGAGACGAGAACCCACAGCATAAACGGTTTGATTGCTGTCAACTGTCAACTGTCAACTGTCAACTGTCAACTGCTATATATCCACAACTTCCGAAAATCGGCTCGATAATCTAAAATCTAAAATCTAAAATCTAAAATCCTCATGTTCCAAAGAATACAAGTCAGAAACCGCTGGACATCGATCTTCAAACCCTGGGAAGAAGCAGATCCTTGGCTGTTTGCCGCTTGCATCAGCCTCACCATCTTCGGCGGAATCATGATCCGCAGCGTCGAAATCAACCAGGGCTCGATCGACTGGTGGCGGCACTGGGTAACTGGCGGAGTCGGTTTGTTCCTCGCCATCATCATTTCCCGCTGTCGCTACCAAATACTGATTGAGTGGAAATGGCCGATTTACATATTCATTAATTTGTCCCTGATTGCAGTGCGGTTTATTGGTACTACAGGGCTCGGTGCCCAGCGGTGGATCAATATCGGCGGCTTCTACCTGCAACCCTCAGAATTTGCCAAAGTAGGGATGATTATCACCTTAGCAGCCCTCCTGCACGAGAAGACTGTCCCTACGGTGCGCGATATGTTGAGAATGCTGGCGATTATGGCTGTGCCCTGGGGATTGATCTTTGCTGAACCAAATTTAGGTACTTCGCTGGTGTTTGGCGCGATCACAATGGGGATGTTTTACTGGGGAAATGTCAATCCCGGATGGTTAATATTGTTGTTCTCTCCTCTCTTCTCAGTTCTCCTCAATAACGTGTCCACACCGATTTGGGTAGCCTGGGTAGTCGTGGCGGGTATTATTGCTTGGCGAAGCCTACCTTGGCCTTGGCTGGGGACTTTCGGTGCTGTGTTGGTGAATGTGGTGTCGGGACACGTCGGACACGTATTTTGGGGCGTGCTGAAGGATTATCAAAAAATGCGCCTGACAGGGTTTTTGAACCCCGAGAAAGACCCTTTAGGCAGCGGATATCACTTGATTCAATCTCGGATTGCGATCGGGGCCGGGGAACTCAAAGGCAGAGGTTTGTTTCACGGAACCCAAACTCAGCTTAACTTTATTCCCGAACAGCATACGGACTTTATCTTTTCTGCGATCGGCGAAGAATTGGGCTTTATTGGCTGCATTGCAGTGCTGTTGGTGTTCTGGATCATTTGTTTCCGCTTGGTGACGATCGCACAAACTGCAAACGACAATTTTGGTTCCTTGCTGGCGATCGGCGTACTGTCAATGTTAATTTTTCAGGTATTCGTAAATATTGGGATGAACATCGGCTTAGCCCCGGTTACAGGAATTCCGCTACCTTTCCTTAGTTACGGGAATGCGTCGCTGCTGAGTAATTTTCTCGGATTGGGACTGGTGGAGGCGGTGGCGAACCAGCGACAACGCAAGAAGCGTTGGAATTAGCGGATTATATTTTTTGAGGACTGAAGTCCTCACTACAAACGGAATAATAGGTTTGTAGTGAGGACTTCAGTCCTGATATTTTTTGAGGACTGAAGTCCTCACTACGAACCTAATAAGGGTTATTTAACAAAAAAATTAGATATGAGCAGATTACTCGTTCATATTCTTGTAAGTAGCAACCGCCGAAGGCGAACTCCGGTTTAAATAACGGAATATCCAATACTTAAATACCGTATCCAAGATCACCGGAAACGTGGCAATAAACAGAAAGATAAACTGCCTATTTTCTGGCAGTCCCAAGTGCCTCGATAAACCTTCGAGAATTATTTCCCAACCGTGCGGCGAGTGGAATCCCACAAACACATCGGTAAACAAAATAATTACAAAAGCCTTTGCACTGTCGCTGAGTCCATAAACCACATCATCCATGAAAGATTTTAAAACCTCAATCTCTTTCTTGTTAGTGATGAGAATCGCGGCAAAGGCAATCACAGAAATCAAATCAGCAAAAATATTTTTAATGGCTCCACCGCTTTCTTTGCGATATTCCTCCGCTAATTCAAATGCTTTTTCAGCAATCTTCTTTTCCTTTTCCTCTGGAGCAAGTGGCGGCGCTATGCCAATTAACGTGTCAAATTTGAGGTGCTGCTCAAATGTTTCCAGTTCTTTTAAGGCTTCTTCTTCCAAGTCAACGTTTATGAATAAGGGAGCATTTTGCTTGACTCGAAAGTGGTCAACTACTGGCCCGACTACAAAGTTTTTGGAAATTTGATTTGTCAGCAGGGGAACCAAAATCAAAAGCAAAATAAATCTTAGAGAAATAACTGTTTTTACTTTAGAATTTCGGAAATTTCTAACTACGTCTTTTTCTGCTTCGGGATCTAACTCTTTAGTGATTCGATTCAAAGTTCCCAAAAGCGATCTGGGTAATAAATTCACCTCTTCAGAGCTAGTATCAACCTCCCCATGAGTTTGATTGAGATTAGCTAATCCTTTATTGGCGTCAAGTTGAGAACTGCTTGTAGATTTCACCTGCACGTTTACTGAACTGACAAGTGGGACGATCGCCGTTGATTTACTATTATTAATATACTTGTCAATGACTCCATCAATAAACTCTAGCTTCTCGAATACCAGGGACGATCGATCTTTATTCTCTAAACCCAATCCTTGTTGGTGGCGCGGGGCGCTGTTACCCGCCTGCGGTTTTGCCCCCACGCGATCGGGCAATTCCAAAAAAGAACGGCTAGCATTAAACTCAACCATTCTCGTTTGGATGACCTTGAGGTATTTTTGCAGTTCGGATTTAAAGTAAGACAGGGTGCTGTGTCCGTAATCGGACGATCGCTCGGAGATGCCTTGGCCGCCAAAATGCTCATCTTCGATCGCCTTAATTGCTAGCGCAGCATCATAGGCCTGTTCTAGTGCCCTTTCAGGCGTTTCTCTATACCACTGGTGAGCGCTGTAGAGATATTTTACAAACCTGTTCCACAGAGAAGTATTCATAGCTGGAGTCCATTAGTTAGTAGCAGATATTAGTCATCGAAAATTTGGGTAGAAACCCCGTCCTTCGCTTGACGGCTTTACAGGAAGTATGCGCTGGGGATAGTCCTAGCAATCTCACGGTATGGTAAAACTTCATTGACTTTATAGCCATTAATAGCCGTGTATAGTATAGTATAGTCAAAAAATACGGCAAAACTATGCAGCTCGTTGAAAAGCACATTATCGATCAAAACCACTGGCTATACAAGCAGCTAGATAATTTGTGCTTTCTTTCTAAGAATATTTTCAACTACGCTAACTATATAGTCCGACAAAAGTTTATTAGTTCGGGAGAATACCTCGATTATTACAAAATACAGAAAATATGTCAGGGAAAGACTGACTATCTAGCATTACCAGCCAAAGTATCTCAGCAAGTATTATTGAGATTGCATGAAAGCTGGAAATCTTTTTTTGCAGCTACCCAGGAATATAAGTTACATCCAGATAAATTCAAAGCCCGACCCAAAATACCCAGATACAAACACAAAATATTAGGCAGAAATGTCCTGACTTACACCGCTCAAGCTATCAGTCAAGAATGGCTCAAAAAAGGAATCATCAATCTGTCTTTGACTCAGATATTTCTAACGACTAAAGTCAGCCAAGTAAATCAAGTCAGAATCGTTCCAAAAACTTACCATTACTCGATAGAGGTAGTTTATGAACCCAAGGCTGTAACTGTTTCATCATCAGGTGTTGAAGGAATAGCAGGAATTGATATTGGTCTGAATAATTTAGCGACAATTACATCCAATCAAAACGGGTTTGTTCCGCTGATAATAAATGGCAAACCTCTCAAATCAATCAATGCCTACTATCACAAAAAAAAGGCTGTGTTGCAGTCAGACTTGAAGGGGGAGAGACAAACATCAATCAAAATTGAACAATTAACTCACAAGCGGAATGTAAAAGTAGATAATTACCTGCACAACGCTAGTCGATTCATCATCAATCATCTGGCAGCTAACCGAATCGGGACACTGGTGATTGGTAAAAACGAGAATTGGAAACAGGGAATAAATCTCGGAAAGCGGAACAATCAGAATTTCGCAGCAATACCTCATGCAAGGTTTATTGAAATGCTAACTTACAAAGCGCAGTTAGTAGGAATAGTTGTGAAAGTTATTGAAGAAAGTTACACTTCAAAGTGTTCTTTTTTAGATAATGAACCTTGTGTTAAGCATTCAGAGTACAAAGGTAAGCGAATTAAGCGAGGTTTGTTTCGTGCTGGTGATGGCAGACTGATCAATGCGGATGTGAATGGCAGCGCTAACATTGTCAAAAAAGCATTTCCCAACGATGAAGCTGAGGGAATACAGGGCGTAGTAGTACGTCCGGTAAGGGTCACACCTTACAAAATGGTTGCCCGAGGCAATTGTAATATTTGCCTAGAAAACCTGTAACTATGGTAACAAATTTAAATAAACTAAAAACCGCTGCCACAGATTCTATTTGGATTGTAGGAGGCGCCCGCAGTGGCAAAACCGCTCGCTTAGTCGAGCAGTTCTGCCTGTGGAGCAAAACAGTCAAGCCTTTGCCCGCAAACGTTTCAAGCCGCGGGCGTTCCGGGCGCTGGCGGGCGGGACAAACAGCCCCAGCAATCTTAGTCTTAGCAGCTAATGGGGACAACCGGTTGGAATTGGCCGATCGCATCGCCATAGCTACCCAAGGAAAATATGCCTTTCACTCCACAACACCGTTCGGTTTTTTTGAGCAGGAAGTATTGCTATTTTGGCCGCTGCTGTTGCAGTCGCTAGATTTGAAGGCTCAATTTCCCCTGCGGCTGCAACCTGAAACAGAATTGGAACTTGCAGCCAGACTCTGGCGTCGCGAGTTAGACGAAGGGATTTTGCAACAAACAGGGGTAAGTCCAAATCGCATGGTGCGTCGAACTCTAGACTTATTACAACTTGCTGCTGTCAGCGGTACGCCCAGAGAAGAAATTCCCCACATTCTCCAACAGGGATTTGCCGCTGGTGACGGCTCGAATAGCCTGTGGACTAGCATGGGAGAGTTGCTCGAAAGGTGGCGGGAATGGTGCTTGACGCGGGGGCTGCTGACTTACGGGATTGTGTGCGAACTCTACTGGCGCTATTTGTTGCCAAATGTCACTTACCAGCAGCAGTTGGCTTCTAGATATCAAGCTGTCATCGCCGATGATGTTGACGATTATCCGGCCATCAGCGGTCATTTGTTCGATCGAATGCTCGACACAGGCGCAGCGGGGGCCTTTTCCTACAATCGGGATGGAGGAGTGCGTTTGGGTTTGGGGGCTGACACGGAATACCTCGCCCGACTCGAAAGCCGCTGCGGAAGCGTGGAAAATTTGGACGCAAAAGCCGGTTTATCCTCAGAGATTGGGGATTTAGCCGTAAGTTTGGCAGTGAATTCTGAGGGTTTTTATCCTTTAGGCTTGAGTTTACCAGGCTCGGTTCGATCGCTCGAAACCACTTCTCGGGCGCAACTGCTGCGAGAAACCGCCGAAATTATCGTGGATGCGGTGAAGTCAAAAGCCGTGGAAGCGCAGGAAATCGCCGTAGTTGCTCCTGGGATGGATGCGATCGCCCGTTACAGCTTAACGGAAATTCTCGCCCGAGATGGTATCGCGGCCGAATCCCTCAACGATCAGCGTCCCCTATCGACTACGCCAGAGATTCGAGCTTTGCTGACTTTGCTAGCGTTGGTTTATCCTGGACTAGGCCGTTTAGTCGATCGAGACGCCGTAGCCGAAATGCTAGTAATTTTAGGCAGCCAGAAACACCGGGAATTGCCGGAAACAGCAGAAGATAACCCCACTTTCAATCTAAAATCTAAAATCCAAAATCTAAAATCGATCGACCAAGTGAGAGCAGGTTTAATTGCCGATCACTGTTTTTGTCCCGATCTCGATCGACCTCAACTGCTGGAAATTACAGCCTTTCCCCGGTGGGACAGAGTGGGACACCGAGCAGCTTTGGCCTACGAGCAAATTGTAGAGTGGATCGAACAACAGCGATCGCAACAACAGGAGCGGCTGTTACCCAGTCCCATTGCGCTGATCGATCGAGCGATCCAGAAATTTCTCATCAACGACAGATATCTGCCGTTCGATCGGCTAGCAGCCCTCCGAGAGTTAATAGAAACCGCCGCCCACTACTGGGAAATACACGCCCGAATGCAGCGTGTAGAACCCACAAACGGTGGCGACTCAGAAACAATCGCCAGGTTCATCCAGTTGTTGCGCCAAGGAACCGTCACCGCCAACCCGTTTCCAGTCCGTTCCCAAGGCCCAGAAGCCCAAGCCGTCACCCTCGCCAACATCTTCCAGTACCGCAGCAGCCGCCGCGCCCACAAATGGCACTTTTGGCTGGATGCCGGTTCGCCCCTATGGCTGAGCGGCGGTGCGGCGACTTTGTTTGGTGCACCCTTATTTGTGCGATCGCAATTGGGGCGTCCCTGGGGAACCGAAGACGAAACGGCCGCCGACCAACAGCGACTGCGGCGAATTCTGGTAGATTTGTTAAGTCGTTGTTCCGTGCTTTACCTTTGCCACAGCGAACTAGCCGTCAACGGCCAAGAGCAAACCGGGCCGCTTCTGCCTCTAATTAACAGCTCTGTTTCTTGTCAACAGTCAGCTATCAGGCATTCGGGAACAAGCAGGAAAGAAAAATCATGAATGAAAGATTTTCATTTTTTCTCCCTCTGGATAGATACTCGGGCTTGACTCGCAGCATGACTTCTAGATTCGAGCGAAATTGGGCGAGATAAAAGTGTACCCAAAACAGGCATCAAAACGTGCAATCATTAATATTTTTAGCTCGAAAGATACCAGAGTTTAAAAATATCTATAGGCCTTGCAATTTTGATTTAGTATGCTATAAATGAGCGAGATTATAAGAAATACCCTGAAAACCCTGCGACAAAAGTCCAGGGATGAAAGGGCATTGCAGGATTTATCCTGCCAGTTAAATATTTACCAATTCTAGTAAAATAAATCAAGGAGGGTAAAAAAAGATGTACGCAGTACAAAGAGACCTGTGGCATTTAACAGGACTCGACAAAACCATTGTCGAGCAACTGTTGAGGTGGTCAAACAATCTGTTTAATGTCGGGACTTACGAAAGTCGGCAACGGTACTTTAAGGACAAAGGTACAATTAAATA